>JBDLTO010000324.1:0-22232 GCA_039805815.1 Bacteroidota bacterium
AATACCGGAACAGCCTACAATGGTGATGGCAACCTCAGCACTTCCAATGGCTTGATTGGCAACAATATGCACAGCGTCTTCAGTGGCGGTCCGAACAACGTTGCCCAAGAATCACGGACCAGCACCTACAACCGTTTCCTGCCGCAAATGCAGGTGACCTGGGGTGGTTACAGGTTGTTTGACCCGGTGATGGACGTCCGTTATGAAGGGACCTTCAATTCTGTCTCGTATGCTACAGTAAATGGATCGGTATCGTTGGCTTCCAACAAACCTTATCCGCAGGCCTTGTCACTGAGTTATGTTGTAGGTGATACTACAGCAGTGGTGCTCCCATGGAATGTACCCATGAATGATGTCACCCAATTGGGAAGGAATATCCCCGGAGGTACCAAAAAATATGCCGTTCAGAATGTGGTTGACCTCTACTGGTTGGGCAAACTCACTTCACCCACACAGGTGATTGTGGATCCTATGGCCTGGGGTGGTCCCATGTTTTGGAAATTCTGGCAGCCTGGTATCTTATATGCTGATGGTTATTCCACCTTCAATGATCCCCTCTTCCGTTCTGCAGAGCTTTACCTGATGGCTGCTGAAGCCATTGTTAAAGGCGGTACCGGTGCAAAACTCGGCACAGCAGATGTTTACTACAACAGGGTGCTTGATAGGGCTCTTGGTGCCAATGCCGGCAAATCCCCTATGTGTGCTGCCAATCCCGGTAATGTTTTGGATCCACTCACCAATATAGTTTCTTACAGGGCTACAGCCGCCAACATCAATATCGACATGATCCTTGATGAAAGGGGAAGGGAGTTGCTTGGCGAGGGCAACCAACGCTGGTTCGACCTCAAGCGAACAGGTAAGCTGATAGAGCGTTCAACAACATTCAATGGCTGGACCAAGTGGGGAAGGGCAGGCGCTGCACAAATCGCTGCGAAACATCTGCTGAGACCCATACCGCAAGGCATGCTGGATAACTCAAGTCCCAGAATTGAGCAGAATCCTGGATATTGATTTCTTATGACTTACTTAAAATGCCAGGATTCTTCTTGAAAGGAGGCCTGGCATTTTTTTACTCCCTGTTTTGAACTAAATTGTTGGGAGATTCCATAAAATAATACCATGAGGTTTTTTTTGATTGTATTATCTGTGTTAGCAGGCTTTTCAGGCCAGGTTTATGCCCAGCAAAAAGAGGTTGGTAAGCAGCGGAAATCGGATTTGGTAGAAGTCATGGTAGATGCTGCCAATTCCCGTTTTTTTTATTTCAGCTCCGCTACACGTCCATTTGGAATGGTTAATTTGAGTCCGGATATGAACCTACGTGGTGTCTGGAATACCGGCTATAAGTATAATGAGGATACCATCCGTTGCTTCAGCCATATCCACTGTTGGGAGCTTTCTGGAATCCCAGTTCTTCCAACAACAGGAAAATTCAAAGGGCATTTTGGTCCGGATACCTATGGCTCAACATATTCTCATCAGGAAGAAACTGCAAGGCCAGGTTATCACAAAATAAAACTCAAAACCTATGGCGTTACCGCAGAACTGACTTCAACAACACGTGTAGGGTTTCACAGGTATACGTATCCTGCAACGGACTCAGCACAAATTCTGTTCGACTTCAGCACTGTTCTTGGTTCATCGGAAACGCAAAGTGCACGTGTTAAAGTAGTCAATAATGAATTGATCAGTGGTGAGGTTACAATGGCAGCCACAGTAAGGCGTCCGAAACCAATCACTGTTTATTTTGTAGCTTCTTTTGATCAGCCATTTGAACATGTTGGTGGTTGGAAACAAGGGGTTAGGTTGCCTGTTATTGAACAAGGTAATAATACTGCAGGGGATAGTGAATACAAGGTAGAAGGTGCTAAAACCGGAATCTATGTGGGATTCAGGACAGCTCAGAATCAGGTAAAAATGATGAAGGTTGCCATATCTTATACTGGTGTGGATGAAGCCATGAACAATCTCCTTACAGAATTGCCTGGCTGGGATTTTGATAAAGTTGTTGCCGCTTCTTCTGCCGAGTGGGACCAATGGTTGAGTAGAATAGATGTGGAAGGTGGAACAGAAACTGAACAACGCAGGTTCTATACAGACCTTTACCATGCATTGCAGGGCAGAAGGATTGTAAGTGATATCAGTGGTGCATACATAGACAATACAGGTGAAAAGTCATTAAAAAGGTATGTGCCGTTGTCAGAATCTGGCAAACCTGCTTACCGCATGTTTAATTCAGATTCCTGGTGGGGTGCGCAGTGGTCTCTCAATACACTCTGGCATCTTGTTTATCCTGAGGTGACCGAAGAGTTTATACAATCCATGCTTAAAATGTATGATGATGGCGGACTGGTTCCACGCGGACCTTCCGGTGGAAATTATACCTATGTGATGACGGGAGCTACAACCACGCCATTTATTGCCAGTGCATGGCTGAAAGGTATTAGGGGGTTTGACATAAAAAAAGCATACGAGGGGATACGTAAAGACCATTTCCCGGGGGGTATGATGAGTAAAGCGGGTTATGAGCACAAAACATTTAAAGGAGGTGGAATTGAGGAATACATGGAATTTGGATACATTCCACATCCCCTTCATCCTGTCAAGTATGGTTATCATCAGGATGGGGCAGCCCAGACACTTGAATATGCCTATCAGGATTATGCCCTTGCCCAGCTTGCAAAGCATCTTGGGCAGGACTCAGATCATACGCTTTTCATGCAGCGTTCACAACATTATAAAAATGTTTTTAATAAAGATATTGGCTGGATGTGGGTCAGGGAGCGTGGTGGGAAGTGGGCTGAACCTGTTGATATACTCCGTTATGAACATGGATTCAACGAAGGCAATGCTGCACAATATACCTGGTTTGTTCCACATGATGTAACGGGACTGATTTCACTACATGGCGGGGCAAAGAAGTTTACGGATAAGCTGAATTTTGCTTTTACGGAAGCCCGGAAACACGGGTTTGTATCCGGGAAATCAGAAAATCCAGTTGATCAGGAACTCAACAGAAGAGTTTACATCAACTACGGTAATCAACCATGCATGCAAACGCCATTTCTATTTAATTATGCCGGTAAACCATGGCTTACACAATATTGGACAAGAACATTGGTTGATTCGGTATATAGTGGTATATCACCCCAAAAAGGGTACAGTGGGGATGAGGACCAAGGCTTGATGGGATCGCTGGCTGTATTGCTTAAAATCGGACTCTTTTCAACAGATGGTGGTACAAGTGAAAAACCTTTTTATGAAATCACCAGTCCTATTTTTAACAAGGTTACCATTCACCTTAACGGAAAATATTACGCAGGTAAACAATTTGTTATCGAAGCAGCCAATAACAGTCCTGCCAATTCATATATCCGATCTGCAAAGTTGAATGGCATTGTGTTGAATAAACCATTTTTTGATCACGAAATACTTATAAAAGGTGGTAAACTCGAACTAGAGATGTCTGCAAAGCCCAATCAAAACTGGGGAATTAACCGCTGATAGCTGAAAATCATCAATATCCAAACAAACATGACAAAAAAGATTTCCATAAAGGATATTGCGAAAGAGCTTGAGCTTTCCATTACAACAGTATCATTTGTGATTAACGGAAAGGGAGAAGAGATGGGAATCAGTGAAAGTACCATCAACAAGGTCATGGACCTGATTGTTAAAAAAGATTATACACCAAATAACGCAGCTCGTTTGCTGAGAACAGGAAAGTCCAATACAATTGGATTGATTGTGGAAGATCTTGGTAACTATTTCTTTGGAAACATTGCCAAAGTTGTTGAATTGGAAGCATCGAAAAGGGGATACAATGTTTTTCTGAGCAGTACCGACAACAATCCCAAAACGGCCAAAGCGCTGATCAGAAAAATGCGCAACAGTTCAGTTGATGGAATGATCATCACACCAACCAAAGACCTTTTTCAGGAACTTGAGAAGCTTAAAAATGATAAGATGCCATTTGTATTGCTTGACAGAACAGTTCCTAAATTGTCTGCCAATGCAGTAGTGCTAGATAATTTTAAGGGTGCTTTTGATCTCACCCGTCATTTGCTCAGTAATGGTTATCAGAAGATTGGATTTGTTACCATCCATAGTGACATGTCTCAAATGTTTGAAAGGGAGAGAGGTTATTTCGCAGCGATGGAATCATTTCATAAATCAGGGAAATCCCAATTGAGTTTAAAAGTGAAGTTTGATGATTCTGCCGAAAACATCATCGCATCCATTATGGCCTTTGTAAGAGAGAATCCTGAATTGGAGGCCTTGTTTTTCGCAACCAACTACCTTGGTGTTCATGGTATAGAAGCCTTGAAGAAGGTGGGTAAGTCCATACCTGATGACTTGGCCGTAGTGAGTTTTGATGACAACGATCTTTTTAGGCTTTTCACTCCATCCATAACAGTGGCTTCACAGCCTATTACGCAGATTGCAGTGGAGACAATAGACCTATTGCTGCGCTTGATTGAAAATGATGTTAAAAATGAAACCCCAATCGAAAAGGTTCTTGAACCTGAATTGATTGAACGACAGTCTTCCATCCCAAAGCTATTATGGGGTGTTGAACAGGATTTGGAAAAATCTTTCAATAAAATATAGTCATGTGAAAAGGATAATTTTTCTTTTGACAATAACTTTGGTTTCGCTTGTTTCTAGCAGCAATCAATGGCTTCATGTCGTTGAGCCAAAGATAATCAATCGCCCACCCAACATCCTTTTTGCCATATCAGATGACCAATCATTTGCTCATGTTTCTGCACTGGGTCAGGATATTTTTGTAACACCATATTTTGATGAAGTGGCAAAGCGTGGGATAATGTTTACCAATGCTTTTGTTGCAGCCCCACAGTGCAGCCCTTCTAGGGCAGCAATGCTTACAGGCAGAAATATCTGGCAACTTGAAGAAGCAGGTACACACTCCAGCTATTTCCCGAAAAAATTTCCAGTATTTACTGATGCATTGGAAACTGCAGGTTATTTTTTAGGATTTACAGGAAAGGCTTGGGATCCGGGAAATTTTGAAAATGCTGGTTGGGTTAGAAATCCTGTAGGCCCTGAATATAACAAAAGAAAGTTTGAAAAAGTTCCTACCAAAGGGATTGTCAGTACAGACTATGCAGCCAATTTCAATGATTTTCTAAACGACAAGCCAGCCGATAAACCTTTTTTCTTCTGGTATGGATCTAAAGAGCCCCACCGGGTGTATGAAGCAGGTTCTGGAGCAAAGGCAGGGCTTAAAGCAACGGATTCTACCGTGCCACGGTTTTTACCCAATAATGATTTGGTTAAAAATGATATGCTTGACTATGCATTGGAAATTGGTTGGTTCGACAAGCAATTGGGGGAAATGATCAAAATGCTTGAAGCGCGAGGTGAGTTGGACAATACCATCATCATTGTTACAGCTGACAATGGAATGGCATTCCCTTATGCAAAGGCAAATTTGCAGGACTATGGAACCCATATTCCCCTAGCCATATGCGGTCCATCTATCAATGGCGCTTCCCGAAAAGTAACTGATCTTGTTGGTATGATTGATTTGGCTCCAACCATCATGGATCTGGCTGGAGTCAAACATTTTGATGGTATCACCGGTAAATCTTTGCTTCCCATTCTTCAATCCAAGGCTTCAGGTCTGGTAGACCCATCCAGGTCTTACGTGCTCACAGGACGGGAAAGGCATACCCATGCACGTGCAGACAACCTTGGGTATCCTGCAAGGGCAATCCGAACACAACAATATTTGTATATCAGGAATTACACACCCAATCGTTGGCCTGCAGGTGATCCTGCTCCCACTAAACAGATTGCAGCAGACGGAAAATCCAATGAAAAAAACATGGAAGGGTATGAGGATATAGATGCATCACCCACCAAAACACACATGATCAATGAACGCCAGTCTTTTCCTGGTTTGTTTGCACTTGGTTTCGAAAAAAGAAATGTGGAACAACTTTATGATATAATCAAAGATCCCTATTGTCTCAATGATTTGTCTAAGGACAAAAAACTGTCCAAGGTCAAATCATCATTGAAAAAATTATTGGAAACCAAACTCAAAGAGCAGCATGATCCTCGTTCAGAAGGAAAAGGAGATGTTTTTGAAGGATATCCAAGATTTGGTGCTATGAAATCTTTTGACGGATTCAAGGAAAGGGGTAAATACAATCCGGCATTCACAAACAAATAAAACAAACATTTAAATTTTAACCATGCACCAATTTAAACAGGCCATAGCCAAACTCATCCTGGTTTCATTGATGTTCTCATTTGCAAATAATACTTTGTCTCAGTCCTCCAATATTTTCAAGCCTTCCAACATCAAAGCTTCCATGCTGAGGGTTTCAGATTGGCAGTTTAAACATTCCAATGGTAAGCCTGAAAATACTTGGACCAATGCTGCATTTTATACCGGAGTTTTTGCCGCTTATGAAACAACAAAATCAACTGCATTGCTGGATTCATTGAACGCAATCGGCTCCCGTAACAATTGGCTCCCAGGCAAGCGATATGACCATGCAGATGATATAGCCATTACCCAAACCTATATCGATCTTTATCGCATCAGTAAGCATGAGTTGATGCTCAAGGCGAGCATTGATTCCATCAAAAAAATGGCCCTAGTGCCTGGCGGAGAAATCAAAAGGCATGGCATTACATGGTGGTGGTGTGATGCATTGTTCATGGCGCCTCCAACCTTGGTCAAGTTAGCCAAAACTTTCAACGATCCCTCTTATTTGGCATTGTCAGATACACTTTTCATGCAGTGCTATCGGTTGTTGTACAACAATGAAGAAAAACTGTTTGCCAGGGATGCATCTTATCTCATCGATGCCAATGGAAATGGAAAAAGAGAGTCCAACGGAAAGAAAGTTTTCTGGTCTCGTGGAAATGGATGGGTGATGGCCGGCCTGGTGCGGTTGTTGAAAGAAATGCCAGCAGATCATCCAACCCGTGCATTTTATATCAATCTGTTCAAGGATATGTCTGCACGCTTATTGTCTCTGCAACAGGAAGACGGACTTTGGAGAACAAGTTTATTGGATCCAATGGCTTATGCTGGTGGGGAGGGAAGTGGCTCTGCTTTCAATTGTTATGCGATGGCCTGGGGTTTGAACAACAAGATATTGGACAAGAAAACATTTCTTCCTGCGGTGAAAGCTGCTTGGACTGGCCTCAATACCCTGCTCACTCCAGAAGGAAAAGTGGGATGGGTTCAACCCATTGGTGCAGATCCGCGCAGGAACTTCAATGCTGAGAGCTGGGAGTCATATGGTGCCGGGGCATTTCTGCTGGCAGCATCAGAAATTATTCAATTGAAAAAATAATCATATGCTTTTTAAGCACCCAATTCGACTCTCTTTTTGCGCCATCAACAGTAGGTCTTCCTTGAAGCTGGCAATGAGCTTTGTGCTTATTGCTGCTTTTATTGGATTGGTATCCGTAAAAAATATTCCTGTTGATCCAAGACCCAACATCATCTATATCATGGCAGATGATATGGGTTATTCTGACCTGGGTTGTTATGGTGGTGAGGTCAATACTCCTAACCTGGATCAGTTAGCGGCCAACGGCATCAAGTTGAAGAAATTTTACAACAACTCACGTTGTTGTCCAACCCGTGCCTCTTTGCTAACTGGTCAATACCCACATACGGTGGGCATGGGCGGAATGGTTGGTTTGGCCAAGGCGCCAATTGAAAAAGGATCTTATCAGGGTTTCCTAAATGACAGTTTTCCTACAATTGCTGAGGAATTGAAGAAAGCAGGATACAGTACCTACATGTCAGGTAAATGGCATGTAGGTGAGCGTCCACAGCATTGGCCGATGAAGCGAGGATTTGATCGTTACTATGGATTGATTTCAGGCGCTTCCAGTTTTTTTGAAATCACTCCTGCAGAAAGAGACAAGCGCCGATTTGTATTAGACGACAAGGATTATGAAATTCCGAAAGAAGGACATTACATGACCGATGCTTTTACAGATCATGCCATGGGGTATTTGGATCAGCATAAAAACAACAGTTCAGAGACCCCATTTTTTTTATACCTGGCTTATACTGCACCCCATTTTCCTTTGCATGCATTGGAGTCCGACATTGCGAAATATGAATCACTCTACCTGCAGGGGTGGGATGTTACAAGGGACAAGCGGTTTCAAAAAATGAAGCAGTTGGGATTGGTGGATGATCAGTATCGACTTACTGAAAGACCGGAGGTCATTCCAGCCTGGGACGATGTTGCTGATAAAAAAGTATGGGCACGGAAGATGGCAGTGTATGCCGCCATGATTGACAGGATGGATCAGAACATAGGAAGACTCATCAATAAACTGAAATCAAATGGACAGTATGAAAATACGATGATTGTTTTCATTTCAGATAACGGTGCTTGTGCAGAAACAGTCAATACCAAGCTCTTAAGCGATCCGGAAAAGAAAATAGGAGAGCGTGGTTCATATCATATCTATGGAGAGAGTTGGGCAAATGCATCCAATACGCCATTTAAGAAGTATAAGCATTACATGCATGAAGGAGGAGTTGTAACACCCTGCATCATACAATGGCCTGCCAAGATCAAGCCTAAAAAGGGTTACAGCGATGGCATCGGACATGTTATTGATTTGATGCCTACAGCCCTGGAATTGGCAGGAGCAAAATTGCCCAATTTGGCAGGAAAAAGTTTTTCTTATTTATGGACAAAGAGCAAGGCGCCAGAAAGAACTTATTGCTGGGAGCATGAGGGCAACCAGGCAATCCGGAAAGGGGATTGGAAACTGGTAAAGGAGTTTCAAGAAACATATTGGTCACTTTACAACCTTGCAAAGGATCCAACAGAGATCAATGATTTGTCTGGTGTAGAGCCAGAAAGAGCAAAAGCTATGATGGAGGAGTATGCAGATTGGTTTGCCAAGGTAGGTGCTCGTCCCTACAAGAAAGGGCGAGAATAGTCAGATTAATACATGAATCGCACATGCGCATATTCATCTTGTTAATATTTCCTGTTATGCCAAGATTATCATAAAAACAATTGAAATGAAAAGAAGTGAATTTTTAAAGAAAAGCAGTCTGGCACTGGCAGGTTTGGCAGGTGTTACCATTTTGCCTTCATCTGTTTTAGGTTTGGGAAAAAATGGGATTGCACCGAGTGATAAAGTAAACTTGGCATGCATTGGTATTGGTAACCGTGGGGCAGACATCATCAAGAAATTGCATAGCACCGGATTGGCCAATATTGTGGCCCTTTGTGATGTTGAGATGGGGGCTCCCAATACATTGGAAATCATGAAAATGTTTCCCAATGTTCCAAGGTTCCAGGATTTCAGGGTGATGTTTGATAAGATGGGTAAGCAGTTTGATGCCATTACTGCAGGGGTGCCAGATTTTTCTCATTTCCCCATCACCATGTTGGCCATGTCTGAAGGCAAACATGTGTATGTTGAAAAGCCGATGGCGCATACGTTTCATGAGGTTGAACTCATGATGGCAGCAGAAAAAAAATACAAGGTTGCTTGTCAGATGGGCAACCAAGGCCATTCAGAGGAAAACTATTTCCAGTTCAAGGCCTGGAAAGATGCTGGCATCATCAAGGATGTTACAGCCATCACTGCTTTCATGAACAATGGACGTAGATGGCATGGCATGAAGGTATCAGATTTCCTTCCTGCACAACCCATCCCCGAAACAATGGACTGGGACAAATGGCTTGCCACCGCACAATTCAAAGAATTCAACAAAGGCTATATTAATGGAGACTGGCGATCATGGTTTGAATTTGGTAATGGAGCCTTGGGTGATTGGGGAGCGCATATCATAGACACCGCGCATCAATTCCTTGAACTGGGAATGCCAACTGAAGTTGATCCGATCTTCATGGATGGGCATAGTCCATTGATTTTTCCCCAGGCCTCAACCTTACTTTTCAAGTTTCCCAAGCGAAAGAACATGCCAGCACTCGATTTGACCTGGTATGATGGATTCAACAACCAACCCAAGCTTCCTGATGGGTATGGAGAACCGGTAAGGGCAAAAGATATTCCACCGCCAACTTCTGGTAACATCAATACCAAACGTTATCCCGGTAAAATCATCTACTCAAAGGAATTGGTATTCAAAGGCGGATCTCATAGTGCTCCATTGGCCATCATCCCCGAAGCAAAAGCAAAAGACATGGCCTCGATGCTTCCGAATGTTCCGGTTAGTCCATCAAACCATTTTGCCAATTTCCTGGAAGCCTGCAAAGGTGAGGAAAAATGTAGGTCTTCTTTTGATATTGCTGGTCCTTTGTGTCAGGTGATGGCATTGGGGGTATTGGCGCAGCGGTTGAACACGAAGTTGATTTTTGACAGCAAGAGAAAGCAAATCACCAACAGCAAAATTGGCAATGAACTATTGGTTGGTCCGCCTCCAAGAAAAGGATGGGAGCAGTATTATAAACTTTAATATCAACAGATACATGAAGTTTTTTCATCCATTCAAGCTTTGCACATTGATGGTATTGCTCAGTGCATGTATTTATTTGCCTGCACAGGAAAAACCGAATATCCTTATCATCATGACAGATGAGTTGTCTGCAGAGTCGATGAGTTTCAACCTTGGCAACAAATACATCAATACACCCAATATTGATCAACTGGCAAAAACCGGTGTTGTTTTTACGAATGCCTATTGCGCCAATCCCCTTTGTGTTCCGTCAAGGAGTTCCATTTTTACCGGAAGGTATCCTCACGAGTTGGGAATTCAAAACAATGAAGAGAAGAAAATTGACCCGGAAATATTTCCATCGCTGGGCAGTATTTTTAAAGATGCCGGATATGAAACAGGATATGTGGGGAAATGGCATTTGCCTTATGATAGAAAGTTGACAGATACACATGGTTTCGATTTTCTTCCGAACAAAACCGGGAACGGACATGACAGCACATCACCCAATTTTGCCGATGGTTTCATAAAGACCAAGCGTAATCATCCATTTTTATTGGTCGTTTCTTTCATGAATCCACACAATATATGCCAATGGGCACGTGGGGATAAATTACCTGATGGGGCAATCGGTGATCCTCCGCCTGCAGATCAATGTCCGCCGCTCAGGCCCAATGCAAGGCCATCCGTCAATGAATCTGACATTATGAAATTCATGCGTGCATCCATTCAAAACAGTGATGTTTTCCCAGTTGGTGGATTTACTGAAGAAAAATGGCGACAATATATCTGGTCTTATTATCGGTTGATCGAAAAAGTGGATGCAGAAATAGGTAGAGTTTTGCAGTCATTGAAGCAGTCAGGTAAAGATAAAAATACGGTAATTGTATTTACCAGTGACCATGGCGATATGCAGGGTGCACATCAATGGAATCAGAAAACGGTTTTCTATGAAGAAGCTTCAAAGGTTCCATTCATTATCAATTACCAGGGGATAAAGCCAAGGAAGTCAAATTATTTGGTTCAATCAGGAACAGATTTGCTACCTACCTTATCAGATTTTGCAGGAATTCCTGTGCCTGCACGTTATCCTGGCAATAGTCTTAAACAGTATCTTGAAAAAGATATCGCGCCATCAAAGCGTGATTTTGTTGTAGTATCCGATCATATCATTCAAGGTGCAGGGGTTGATGGTAGGGATTTAAAACCAGAGGGCCGGATGCTAAGGAATGGACAATACAAATACTGGATTTATGACGAGGGAGTAGTGCGGGAATCACTGTTTGATTTGAAAAATGATCCCGGTGAAATGATCAACCTGGTGAATGATCCCCGTCATGCCAAAGCATTGCAACAATGCAGAAGCCAACTCTTCGAGTGGGCAAAAAAGAGTAATGATCCATATCAGACAAAACTCATAAAATAAGCCAACATGCACAATTCAAGGGGGATCAATTTTTTTGTGATGATGTGTATACTGATGTTTACAATTTCTTCCATTGCACAACAGCGTCCCAATGCACAAGGCTTTGATCATTCATTTGGCCAAGCCGGGTGTATTGACAAGTACGCTGGAAATTACCAATCTCACATCAAATTATCCTGATGTGGTGAATGCATTGAAAAAAAATAATATATGGATTGGGGAAAAATGAATTCCAAAAACAACAATTGATTTACATGAGGAAAAATAGTTTCATTTGTTTTGTTTTTCTACTGGGATTAATTGTACAAGTATTTTCCCAATCAAAGATGCCCTTACAAGCTGTGTTTGATGCTCCCTATCCCAAGATCAGGATATGGACCAGTCCGTCTAATGGGGAAGAGCCTCGGTTCAATTCACCCAGTCTTCAATGGCCATCAACCAAAAAAGCTACCTACAGTGTTCAGTTATCGGCATCAAAAGATTTCAGTAAGCAGGTAATTCAAAAATCAGGACTCCCATATGCCATGTTCAATCCACATAAACAGTTGGCAATTGGAAAATGGTACTGGCAAATCAAAATAAATGACGGTGCTTGGAATCCAATAGATTCATTTGTTATCACGTCATCAACAAGAAATTTTCCAGCCCCTGATAGCAAAGTCATGATGGCGGCAATTCCAGTTGAACACCCAAGGGTATTGGTCAAAAAGAACGAGCAACAGCATTTTCGGTTGAAATCAGCCGAACTTAAAGAAGCAGCGTTGATCATCCAAGAGGCCAACAGATGGCTCAATGAACCCATTTCAAGAGAATCGTCTGCACTCCCCACATACAAAGGCAAGGATGATTTTGAGAATGAAAAAATTGCTATGTTGGCAAGCAAGTGGTCTGGAAGAAAGGTTCAGGAAGTATTGAATTCCTTTTCGCAGGCCTATTTGCTAACAGGTGATACGGTTTATTTTACGGCTGCAAAGGCATGGATGATGGAGTTATCCAGCTGGAATCCCAATGGCCCATCTCACAAAAATGATTTTGGAGATGCCGGAATTATGTCATCCATGGCCATTGGTTTGGATAGTTTCTGGGATCTGCTGACGGTTGGAGAAAGGGCCAAAATCATCCAACAAGCATCAACAAGGGCAAAGTATTTTTATGCATTGTGGTTAGGGCAAGTGGAAAGTCGTTCTTCATCAATGCATGTTTGGCAACATATTTTGCATAATCTCCTGCAAACAGCATTGGCCTTGCATGGAGAAGTTTCTGATGCCCAAAAATGGTTGGAATACATTTATGAACTGTGGATTGCGCAATCGCCTAAAATGGCAGAAGAAGATGGTGCTTGGTTTAATGGAACATCCTATTTTGGAATGAATACACTGACGTTGATTGAAGTGTCTTCTGTTTTTAAGGATCTAACGGGAGTTGATTTTATGGGGTCCCCTTGGTTTAAAAACAATCCACATTGGTTGACCTATTCATTTCCCCCCAATTCTGTAGCAGACGGTTTTTGCAATGATGGTGATCGGTATTCATCACCCAATATCAATTATGCCGGATATACAGATGCCATGGCACGGTTGTTCAATGATCCTATTGCCGCATGGTATTCTAAAACAATCCTTGCCGGGCTAGGTAAGGATATTGCTGAAGACGATGAGTTTCGCTGGTTTCGCTTGACGAAAGGACTTCAAATGAAATTTCCATTGGCATACACCAAGTCAAGATTTCCAGAGGCGGCAGTCTTTCCTGAGATAGGCGTGGCCTACATGCATACTAACTTGCAAAACAGCAAAACAGATCTCATGTTGTCTTTGCGCAGCAGCCCTTATGCATCCATGGCCCATACGCATGCCGACCAAAATACATTCAACATCGCCTATGGTGGCAAACGGCTTTTCTACAATTCAGGTTATCGCCCTGCAATGGGAGATCCACATTTTCTGGATTGGCACAAGCATACCCAGGGGCACAATGGTATTTTAATTGACGGTAAGGGGCAGCCATTCAACGCAGGTGCTTATGGTTATCTACCAAGGTTCTTGCATGGTCAGGAAATATCCTATGCTGTGGGTGATGCTTCAAATGCTTATTCCGGAAAAGATGAAGGTCAAAATATTGATTTTGGCATGAAGGTTTTCAGGAGACATTATCTGCTGCTTAGACCCTCTACCGTGGTGATCTATGATGTATTAGAAGCAGACCATCCGGCAGCCTGGAGTTGGCTGTTGCACAACGACAGCATGATGACTGTTAATCCTTTGAAAAAAACAATAATGGCTGGAAATGAATTCGTCGAGGCCCAGGTGTCTTTGTTTTCATCATCACCAATTGATTTCAAATTAACAGATCAGTTTTCGGTGCCGGTAGACAATTGGACCAACAAAGTCAATGAAGATGGCGACACTGTTAATTTCAAAAACCAGTGGCATTTCAAGGGAGAGTCTACTGAAAAAAAAGAGAAGATGCGATATCTGGCCATCATCCAGGTAAAGTCAGATGGCAGTTTTAAGCCCTTGAAAATCAACAAGGTCAATGGTGTGTTTACCATTGGCCATTGGAATATCACTGCTGAAATGGATGCTGCTAAACCCGCATTGATCAAGGTTTGGAATGAAGACCAATCAGCTGGGCTGGTTTCAGCTGGTAGTATTGTTCACCAAGGAAAGACCTTTGTAGGAAAAAGCCCGGGCAGTTCAAAATTACTGGAAATCATCAATGGAAAGCCGATGCTTCAGGAAGCGAAAGATGAAATCCCTGCTTCGATAAAAAGATTGAAACTGATGAATCAACTCCTAAATGGGGTTAAAAATAATTGAACCAATGAAGAAAAGAACGCGATCGTTACTTGGGAAAAAATTGATGTTCAGCATTTTGGCAATTGGTGTATTTGGGATAATGGCATTCAATTATTTTGGTGATGCACCCAAGGCCTCCAGGCCCAATTTTATCTTCATATTGACAGACGATCAGGGATGGACAAGTACCTCGCAATTGATGGATGAACGGGTTCTTAATTCTAAAAGTGATTATTATCAAACACCACAACTGGAAAGATTAGCTTCAAAAGGAATGCGATTCTCCAATGGATATGCCCCTAGTGCACTTTGTTGCCCGACAAGAAGGAGTATCCAGTTTGGGCAGACCCCTGCCAGACAAGGGGATGAGAAATTTAAAGAAAACTATCATCCCGATTTTAACAAAGTTGCTGCAATTCCTGCAGTATTGAAATCAATATCCCCTACTTATAAGGCTGCACATTTTGGTAAATGGGATCTTCGAGCAGACATTTTCCCTGAGGATTTGGGTTATGACGAAAGTGATGGTAATACTGGTAATAGAAATGGAGACATGAACTCAACCAAAGAAAGCAAATGGACCGATCTCTTCCTGAACAATGATCCCAAAAGAATTGAAACGATTACTGACCGGGCGTTAAACTTTATGGGAAGGCAAGCTAAAGCCGGCAATCCCTTTTTCCTGCAGGTTTCACACTATGCAACACATGTTGATTATCAGGCAAAAGTGGCGACTCACAAAAAATACCAGCAAAAGTCAAAGGGTGAAATTCACGGCAATGATAAATATGCAGCCATGTTGGAAGATCTGGATACGGGAATAGGGAAAATCCTGGATGAAATTGATGCCTTGGGAATAGGAGACAATACCTACCTGATATTCATGGCAGACAATGGCGCTGTTGAAGCTGTACCACAGATCAAGAATAAGTTTGATCATCCCTCAACACTTTCCTTCAAGACTAACAACTATCCCTTGCGTGGAGGAAAATGGACCTTGTATGAAGGGGGGATTCGCGTTCCATTCATGGTGATTGGACCTGGTGTAAAAGCGGGAAGTCAAAACAATATCCCTGTTACAGGATGGGATATTCTGCCTACTCTCATTGATTTGGCAGGCAATACCAATCCCTTGCCCCCGAACCTTGATGGAGTAAGTTTAAAGCCATTGCTGCTGAAGGGTAATGCGGGAAATGTTTCAAGAAAAGATGAAGGGATTGTATTTCATTATTTCGGAAAATCACATTCATCCATTCGGATTGGTGATTATAAATTGATCAAGTTCTGGAATTTGAAGAAAGTCGAATTATATAACTTGAAAGATGATCCCGGAGAACTGCATGACCTTACCAAGTCCGATCCCAACAAGGCAGGTGCGTTGGAAGCCAGGTTGATCGCATATATGGAAAAAGTTCGTGCAGAACCATTGTATCCGCCAAAAAGCAAAACCAAGAACGCAGATGATGATGATTCACAAGACTAAATATTTTACCGCCACACCCAAACAAATTGGATATACCATGAAGTGTTTCTTGATTTCTTTTATTTTCATTTTTGTTGGATTTGCTGCAGGCGGTCAACAGATTACTTCGGCAAAAAAAACAAAGATGGATTTGCTAAGGCCAAGGTTAATCTGGCTGGATGAACTTCCTATCAAGTCATTCTCTCAGGGGATTCCCGCTGTTGTTTCCAAAACGAATCAGGGTGGTGGACCTATCAGCATAGCCGGGAAAAAATTTGCCCGAGGAATAGGAGTAGCTTCCACCAGCATTCTGGCTTTTCAACTGGACGGCAATGCCCTGTCTTTTCAGGCCCGCATCGGTGTTGATGATGATGGCAGCAAAACCATGACCCACCGGTTTTTGGTGATCGGAGACCGCAGGGTCCTTTTTGAGAGCGGTGACATGCGCTTGGGCGACAAGGCCAAGGATATAAAGGTGGATTTGCGGGGCATCCAACGGCTAGGTTTGTTGGTCTTGGTTGATGATGAAAGCCAAACACGTGTCTTCACAGATTGGGCGGATGCAAGATTCGTCATGAAAGGCAACAGTCAACCTGGTCATATCCCCAATGACGCACCGCGCATCATCCTTACTCCCAAGCCATCCCTGAAACCCAGGATAAACAGTCCGGCAGTCTTTGGTGCCAGGCCCGGCAACCCGTTTTTGTTTACCGTAGTGGCATCCGGACAAAAACCGATGAAATTTTATGCTGAAGGATTGCCGGCGGGATTGGCGTTGGATTCACTTAACGGTCAGATAACTGGGGTAATAAAAGACAAAAAGGATTTCAAGGTTTGGATTACAGCAACCAATGCACATGGGAGCAGTCACAGAGAATTGACGATACATATTGGGGAATCGATTGCACTTACCCCACCGATGGGTTGGAACGGTTGGAATTCCTGGGCAAGAAATATCGACAGGGAGAAGGTATTGGCCTCGGCAAAAGCCATGGTTGATAAGGGTTTGATGGATCATGGCTGGACATACGTCAATATTGATGATGCCTGGCAGGGAGTCCGTTCCGGTCCTGCCCATGCCTTGCAGGCGAATGCCAAATTTCCAGCGTTCAAAGCCATGATTGATTCCATCCATCATCTCGGATTGAAACTCGGGGTCTATTCCACTCCCATGATCACCAGTTATGCCGGATATCCCGGAGGATCCTCCATTTTTGCTGATGGAGCTTTTCCGGATTCCATCGTGGCCAACAAAAGGGCCTATCGGTACCGGGGGCCTTACAGTTTTGAAAAAGCTGATGCGAAACAGTTTGCTGCATGGGGTGTCGATTACCTCAAATACGACTGGAAAATTGAATTGGAGTCTGCCCGCCGCATGTCGGAAGCTTTGAATGAGTCTGGGCGCGACATCGTTTACAGCATTTCCAACTCAGCGCCGTTTGCACAGGCAGCTGATTGGCAGCGCCTTGCTCAGATGTGGCGAACCGGTCCGGATATCCGTGACAGTTGGCATGGGTTGTATAAAACCACATTTACCCTAGACAAATGGGCCCCCTATACCAAGCCAGGTCATTGGAACGATCCGGATATGATGATCCTTGGTAATGTCACCACAGGGTCTGATATGCATCCCACGCGGCTTACGCCTGATGAGCAGTACAGTCATGTAAGCCTTTTTGCCTTGTTGAGTGCACCGATGCTCATTGGTTGTCCGATCGATCAGCTCGACAGTTTCACGCTCAACCTGCTGACGAATGATGAAGTGATTGCCATCGATCAGGATCCGATGGGGAAATCGGCCAGATTGGTCAGCGAGGAGCAAGGTGTTCAGGTGTGGCTCAAAGCATTGAGTGGAGGCGAATGGGCCGTGGGGCTCTTCAATACCGCCGGTTACGGCAAAGATCCGCTGACCTAGTTCCGGTGGGGGGATGAGCCGGCCGCTACTTACCGGCTTGATCCTGCCAAATTGGGTTTGGAAGGACAATGGCAATTGCGGGACAGTTGGAGGCAAATTGATCTTCCTTCAGCTATCACAGATTTTGTGATTCCGCACCATGGGGTGAAACTGCTTAAGCTCACTCGCAAGATCATTACCGATTCCATTTATTTGCATCAGTTGCCTCTTCAGTCTTTTTCTGAAGGTATTCGTCCAGTTAGGCCAGGAGCCAATTATCAGGGTGATTCCATGCGGATTGCCGGTAAATATTTCAGCAATGGCATCGGGTTGCAGTCGGTCAGCGTACTCCCTTTCCAACTCAACGGCAAAGGCATCAGGCTTCAGGCAAGGGTGGGTGCAGATGATATGGGCAACAAGGAAATACCCATACGGTTCCATGTGCTGGGTGATGGTAAGCTGCTGTATCAAAGCAAGGAAATGAAAGTGGGAGATACTGCAGAATTGGTTGATGTTGATTTGACTGGCATCCAGCGGCTTGGTCTGCTGGTGACTGACGAAGTGAAAGGTATCAGCAACAAGCGCACTTACGGCAACTGGACTGACGCCATGCTGCTGATGGAAAAAGGTCAATTGCCGGGACAGGTTCCCAATGAAGGGAAAAAATATATCCAAACGCCGAAAGCTCCAGTGGCTCCCCGGATCAATAGTGCCATGGTTTTTGGGGCCAGGCCCGGATATCCTTTTTTGTTTGCGATTGCTGCTTCCGGACAAAGGCCCATGCAGTTTGCCGCTACCGGATTGCCTGCTGGGTTGAAGCTTGATGCCCAAACGGGCATCATCACCGGAACTGTTGCGAAACGAGGACAATACCGGGTGCGTCTAATGGCCACCAACCGGTTTGGCAAAGCAGATCAAGACCTGCAAATCCGGATCGGCGATACCATTGCCCTGACGCCTCCAATCGGTTGGAATGGATGGAACAGCTGGGCACATCAAATTGACGGGGACAAAGTGCTTGCCTCAGCTCGTGCCATGGTCAGCTCTGGTTTGTCGCAATTCGGCTGGAGTTATGTCAATATTGACGATACCTGGCAGGGAATTCGTTCGGGTAAGGATTTTGCACTGCAACCCAATGAAAAATTCAGTGACTTTAAAGCGATGGTTGATACCATTCACAATATGGGATTAAAGGCAGGGTTGTATTCAACACCCTATATTTCCACTTATGCTGGTTACCCCGGGGGCTCATCGGATTATCCTACTGGCGGGGAAACACACGAGTTGATCAGGAAAAACCGGCAACCTTTTATGCGGATTGCCGCCAACAGGTTTGAAGAAGCTGATGCAAAGCAAATGGCAGCCTGGGGTATAGATTTCCTGAAATACGATTGGCGTATTGATGTCAATTCCACAGAAAGAATGGCTAAGGCTTTACGCCAATCCGGGAGGGATATTCTGCTCAGCATCTCCAATTCAGCTCCATTTGAAAAAGCAGCTGATTGGGTGCGCATCACCCAAATGTTCAGAACTGGTCCGGATATCCGGGACAGTTGGAACAGCCTCTACACAACTACCTTTTCGCTTGATAAATGGTATCCCTACACCGGTCCGGGCCATTGGCCTGATCCGGATATGATGATTGTAGGTAATGTCAGCACCGGTGCCGGCATGCATCCCACCAGGCTTACAGCAGATGAGCAGTATAGTCATGTGAGCCTAAATGCCCTGCTTGCGGCACCCATGCTCATTGGTTGTCCGATTGAGTCACTCGACTCTTTCACCCTCAACTTATTAACCAATGCAGAAGTCATTGCCATCAACCAGGATCCGCTGGGCAAGGGCGGTAGGAAGGTTTTGGAAGCAAACGGTGTTCAGGTATGGCTCAAACAATTGGCTGATGGCTCTTATGGATTGGGACTTTTCAATACAGCCAACTACGGACAAACACCGGCATCCTATTTCAAGTGGGGCAATGAGACTGCCACATCTTTTGTATTGGATTTCAACCGCATTGGGTTGCAAGGGTCCTGGAGGATCCGGGATGCATGGCAGCAACAGGATGTGCAACACCATGCCGTGCAACTAGCCGCAGAAATTCCGCATCATGGGGTGAAACTTTACAGGATTTATCCTGCTATACCGCCATCTGAAAATTTCAGCATTCCCGCTGTTGCCCGTCCTGCGCAACGTCAGGCTATCCTGAATGGCCAATGGGCCGGACTCCAAAAGGATCTTCCTACTACCAGCGTCAGGGATTGTTTTCTTTTCCTGTTGGACGCTTTGGATACCCGGTCCTTTACCGATGCTCAACTCATCAAGACCATTGACCAGGTCAAGACCCGCATCATCACCGACAGTACCAAGCCTTCTTTTGGCAACATGTATTGGGGGTGGACGGAAACCGGAGGTGATGTGGGTGATGGTAACAATGTGGAGTTTTGTGTGCAGTATGGTATCCTCACCAAGATTCTCTTCAACGATAGGCTGACAGATGCTTCCCGTGCAGCACTCGATGATTTGTTTTTGAAAGCATTGATCGGTGTGAGGCGACAACCTGTTAGGATTTCCTATACCAATATCTACCTCATGCGCGTTTGGAATCTGGTAGCACTAGGAGAAACTTACCGGCTCCCAGCGGTTGTGGAAGAAGGTCGCAAAGCTTTTGACATTTGGCTGAAACATATTGCCAATTATGGTAACAGGGAGTATGACAGTCCTACCTATTCCGGTGTGGATTTAGAGTCGCTGTTGCTGATGAGTAGGTTTACATCAGATGTGGCCATCAGGCAAAAGGCTAAAGATGCCCTGCAGTTTTTCCTGACCGATATTGCAGCGCATTACAACGAAAGGGGCGGTTATTTGGCTGGTCCTCACAGCCGCGATTACAACAGGGTATTCGGGAAAGACTTACTCGAAGCGCGGTATATGAACCCCTTGCTCGGTGGCGAAAACAGGAATGATCAGTTGTTTCACCAGGTTTGCTTTGCCATTCTGAAAGAACGCGGGTTGGATTCCGAACAAAAGAATCTCCTGCGTCAGCGTGATAAGTTTATCCTCCAGCGTTGGGACAGTCTTGCGCATACCTATGCGTTTGATTACCATGGCAAGAAATTTTCCATTGGCTCTTCCAATCAGTATTACAGTCCTGACGACAAATCCTTTGTGGTTTACCTGAACAGTCCGCGCATACCCGCGATGCCCAATATTGTTTATGTTCCAGAAGGCCGTGATGATCATTACGGCACCTGGGGTTCTACTGGGATGGGCGAGAAGATGAAACATTTGATGCCGCCCAATTACCCTTCCAATGGCGGATGGGGCAAGACCCGACACCTGATGCCTTTTCAGCAGGTTGTTCAACATAAAAATGAATTCGTCATGCTCGTGGCAGGGGATAAGGACCACAACTGCATCAGGGATTATCTCAATTCCACCATCATCCTGCCTGATTATTTTGATGGGCTGTGGATGGGAGACAAGCAGGTGAAAAGACCTGGTATGGGTCAACAGGTTGCGATGGACAGCAGCCGTACTTTTTTTGCACGCTTTGAAGATGTTGCCATTGCCATCCGCGTGTTATGGGACAATGCAGCCGGCAACAGGTTTGTCTTGTTCAATGATGGTTTTCAGTTTCAATCGAATCGGGAAGACTTTGATCTGAAACACAATGCAGCCTTGCGATTGACCTTGCAGCATCCCGAAGGGAAAAAAATGGGTGTTGCGATGTGGTGGAAAGTGCAGGAGGGGATTGATAGCGATCAGGCATTTGCTGCATTTCGCAAACAGGTGCTTCAGTCGCCTGTTCATGTACAAGAGGTAGATGGGATTTTGGATCTGCATGTGATGACACTTGCCGGAAAACTGGGGCTGAAAGCAGACCTCAGCAAAAAGCAACGCCTGGCCTATTATAGTCCATTCCCTATTCCCAATGAATTCTTGTTTCAGGTAAATGGTAAAGAAATTGATAATAAATATAAATTGAAATACAAATGAATATAAAATTATTTTATAGAACCTTGTTGATGTTTTTGTTTCTTCCCGCTATTAAAATTGCTGCTCAGCAAAAGACATGGGTTGACTCTTTGGAAAGACATGGTAGGGAAGTCTTTATGCCAGCCGACAAATACAAATGGGATTGGGGCCAGGCAACATTCTTGAATTCATTAAAACAATTGTACCATGTCAGTGCCAGTGACAATCGTTCAATTTATTTGTCATACATC
>JBDLTO010000325.1:0-5831 GCA_039805815.1 Bacteroidota bacterium
AGGAAGGTGGCAATCAATGAATGTTACCTGAAAAAGGGTTTCAAAGTGATGTTTGGCACAACGATTTTTGATTTTTACCAAGATCAGCGTATGGAACATGCACGTTACCTTCTTTATGAGAAGGGAATGACTGTATCAGAGGTTTCCGCCCAGCTCGGTTATTCGTCTATATCCCATTTTTCAACTGCATTTAAAAAACATACCGGCCTCAAACCATGCGAGTTACTGAGGGGCTAAGCCGTGTTTAGCCATGTCATTGTTTTGTCATAATCACTTTCTTTGACTTTTGCTGACAATTTCATGGCATGTTCCTGCGTTTAAGGAGTGAAATTTGCAATCCAATTCCGAAACTTGAAATCATTACTGACATATTTATTTTCTTCAGTCCTTGTTATTTACAGCAACGGGCAGCTCAAAGAAGATTCACTTTTTTCTCAATCTCTTGATAATGTTGTGGTTACAGCAACCCGAACCCCAAGGTTGATGGGTAATGTTGCTATTCCAGTTTCGGTAGTTAATGCCAAAACCCTTTATCAAAGCGGGTCCCTCCGGCTGAATGATATCCTTTCGGAACAGACTGGCATCAACATCGTTGACAATTTTGGGAAAGGCGTTCAGGTTCAAGGGCTTTCTTCTGAATATACACTTATTCTGGTAGATGGTGAACCACTTATCGGCAGAACTGGCGGTGTACTTGATCTTTCAAGAATATCCGTGAGAAATATCCGTAAGATTGAAATTGTTAAAGGTCCCTCTTCAAGTTTATATGGATCTGAAGCCATGGGCGGTGTTATCAATATCATTACGGATGGTTCAGGAATAAATAAGTCAGATTTTGGTTTGCGTTACGGCAGGTTCAATACACTGGATGGCTCATTTAATTTTTCAAGAAGGGTTAAAAAGACTGATATCACAGCCTCAGTCAACTACAACAGGTCTGCCGGTTACAGTCTAAAGCCAAATCAGCAACAAAAAACTGTTGAGCCATTTTGGAAAACTGTCCAGCAATTGAGCGTTAATCACCAACTTAGTCCGCAATGGAAGATGGGAACAGGCATTAGGAGGAATGTTACCTATATTGATAATACCATAGAAGTTTCAAATCAGGGCATCGCTGTTTTATCCAAGGGCTTTGAACGAAACGATGAGTTCAACTTAACGCCCTACCTCCAGTACAAGGGCAATAAAATCAAAACCACCCTCAGGGGGTATATCACTGGATTCGAGTCTGAACAGCTACTCAGTGTCAAAGGTTCTGCAGATACCTACAACGATAGGTTTGATCAGCTTTTTTCAAGGGTTGAGAATCAGACTGACTGGCAGATTAGGGAGCAGTCGGCTTTTACTTTTGGGGCAGGACACATTGAGGAGTCAGTGGCTTCTAATAGGTATGATTCCCTGGCTACAAAGCGGAAAAATGCAATCTCCTATTTTTTTGCACAACACGAAGAACTTTTGACCCGAAAGCTCACTGCTATAGGGGGTTTCAGGTTCGATGCCAATAAGGCATATGCCTCTGTATGGAGTCCGAAAATGGCTTTGCAATACAAGCCAAGTGAGAAGTTTTCAATCAATGTTTCATACGGGAGGGGCTTCAAAGCTCCTGATTTCAGACAGCTGTACTTAAATTTCACAAACCTTGCGGCCGGTGCCTATTCTGTTTTTGGGTCGGAAGTAGCTGCGGCCGAACTCCAACGGCTTTCTGCTCTTCAACAAATTGACCAGGTCACTGGCATTATGGGTGGATTGGCTGCATTGAAACCAGAAGTTTCTGGTGGATTAAATCTGGGTGCCAAACTTAAGTTGAAAGACGGTATACAGATTAGCGCAAATCTGTTTAGAAATGATATCACCAATATGATCGTAACTGATATTGTAGCTTTTAAAAAGAATGGCGGACAGATCTACAGTTATTTCAACCTGAAAAGTGCCCTTACTCAGGGTCTTGAGCTGGATCTTGACAAGAGGATATCCAGGACATTCACATTGAAGGCAGGTTATCAGTATCTCTATACGGCAGACAAAGATGTGCTGGCACAGATACGCAAAGGGGAGATTTTTCAGCGTGAGCTTATATCCGGATCGTCAGTAAGAATGAAAACAACAGATTATGCGGGTCTCCCGCTCCGGTCAAAACATTCAGCCAACCTCAAGCTTTCTTATGAAACTGCAACAGGTTTTTTTGCTACAACCCGACTTTTCTATCGCGGTAGATGGGGCACTTTTGACCAGGATGGTAATGGTATCATTAACAGATCTGATGAATTTGCAAAAGGCTTCCTCCTTGTGAATGTAAGTGCCGGATTGAGCCTTAAGAAGCACTGGAAGCTGATGGCCGGACTAGATAACTTGCTCAATTACAAGGATGTGCTGAACCTGCCGGGTACCCCAGGCAGGGTGGGCTATATCGATTTACAATTTAATTTTTAACAGATAACCATAAAGATCAAATCAAATGAAAACAAGAAGTATTATCGGCAGTGTGTTAGCGGCAGTTGTCATTTTTCAGTCCTGCACCAAAGAAGAAACAGCAGTTCCTCAGGTTACCCTCATCGAAAGCATCGTTAAAGATATTCCGGCAGATACCATCGTTGGACTATCTCCAATAGGGCAGCCTGTTGGTGTAGGTAAGTTTACATTCTACAGCCTGGAAACAAATGCCATAATCCCCAATTCTGATTCTAACTCAACAAAATGGGATATTGGTTTGAGAGGTTCTACTATCATTACCAATGGTGGCACTAGCGGTCCCGGTAAAGGTGGTGCCTTTATTTATATCGGAACTTTTGATGAGCTTACTAAAGTGCCTGCAGACTCTACATTCAGGGTTGATGCGGCTCCAAACTATGCCATCACTGCCAGCAGCAACAGGGGCTGGTACCTCTACTCACCACAGACAAACCTGGTTACTCCGCTTCCTGGAAGGGTACTGGTTTTCAAAACAGCGAGTGGTAAATATGCCAAAGTGGAAATCCTGAATTATTATAAAGGAGGCGTAACCCCAGCTGCAACTGCCCCAGATAATATTAAAATATTCTCACAGCGATATTTCACCTTCAAATTTGCCTATCAGGCAGACGGTACAACCAACTTTAAGTAGGCTCTGATTTAGCATTTTACCTGTGAGGGGTTTGTAAGTTTGCTTACAAACCCCTTAAACTTTTCTATCTTTGCGCCTTTGAAAATACTATGCAAGCAAGCTACAAGGTATACGAACACCTCAATCTCCCGGCTTTTGAAAATGAAATGCTCGGACAATGGGATAGTGAATCAGCATTTGAAACAAGCGTAACCAACCGTTCCGGTTCCAAGCCCTTTGTATTTTATGAAGGTCCGCCCAGCGCAAACGGGATGCCTGGTATCCACCATGTTATCTCGAGAACCCTGAAAGACCTGGTGTGCAGGTATAAGACCATGCAAGGCTTTCAGGTAAAACGCAAAGGTGGGTGGGATACCCACGGATTACCCGTAGAACTGGGTGTAGAAAAAGAGCTCGGTATTACAAAAGAAGATATTGGCAAAAAAATCAGCATTGCTGAATACAATGAGAAATGTAGGGAAGCTGTTTTGCGCTACAAAGACAAATGGGATGATATCACCCGTAAAATGGGTTATTGGGTAGATCTAAAAGATCCCTATGTTACATTCAAAAACGAATACATAGAATCACTCTGGTGGTGTCTGCACAGGCTGTATGAAAAAGGACTCCTTTACCAGAGTGTGAGTATACAGCCCTATTCACCTGCAGCAGGAACAGGACTGAGCTCACATGAACTTAATCAGCCCGGTACTTACAAAGATGTTAAAGACACATCAGCAGTAGCACTTTTCAGGCTTCATGAAAGCAGAAATACAGTACACACAGGATTTAAGAAATTGATCGAAAAAGCTGAACCGGGTCAGGATATCCAGATAATGGCCTGGACAACTACACCTTGGACGCTTCCTTCCAATCTTGGACTTACAGTAGGAGGGCAGATAGAATATGCGTTGGTTAAAACTTTTAATCCATATACAGGCACTCCGGTACAGGTCTTGCTTGCATCAGCTTTGCTCCATAAGTTTTTCAAAGACGAAGCGGCTGCATTGCCATTTGAGGATTACAAGTCAGGCGACAAAATGATACCCTGGCGTATCATCACAACAATCAGCGGTGCAGAACTGGAAGGAATATATTACGACCAGTTGATAGCATATCCTGCCAATAACATGGATAGCATTCTTTCCATTTCTCCTGATGCGGATCCTTTCAAAATTGTTTTGGGGGATTTCGTAACTACCGAAGATGGAACGGGTGTTGTGCATACAGCGCCGGCTTTTGGTGCCGATGACTTTAAAGTGGGAAAGAAAAATAACCTGGGTATCCTTACACTGGTTGACCGGGAAGGAAAATTTGTAGAGGGATTGGGTGAGATCAGCGGCAGGTTCGTTAAGAACTACAAGAACGACGAGCAATATGCAGATGTAAATGTGGATATCTGTATTCAGCTCAAAAAAGACGGTAAGGCTTTCAAGGTTGAAAAGTATGAACATAATTATCCGCATTGCTGGAGAACAGACAAACCAATATTGTATTACCCGCTTGACGCATGGTTCATCAAAACTACAGCGCTGAAGGAAAGGATGGTGGAATTGAATAAAACCATCAATTGGAAGCCAAAGTCTACTGGAGAAGGCCGTTTTGGAAACTGGCTTGAAAACATGGTGGACTGGAACCTCAGCAGAAGCAGGTTCTGGGGGACCCCATTGCCAATCTGGAGAACTGAAGATGGTTCTGAGGAACTTTGTGTTGGATCAATTGCGGAACTTAACGCCGGCATCCGCCATGCAGCTGCAGTACTTGGTGGCAACACCAATGCAAAATTTCTGGAAAATGGCATTCAGGATTTGCATAAACCCTATGTGGATGAAATAATTCTGGTGAGTAATACGGGGAAACCCATGAAGCGGGTGCCCGATTTGGTGGATGTATGGTTTGACAGCGGAGCCATGCCCTATGCGCAATGGCATTACCCCTTTGAGAACAAGGCTATGGTTGATGCAGGGGAAGCATTCCCAGCAGATTTTATTGCTGAGGGCGTTGACCAGACCCGTGGTTGGTTTTATACCCTGCATGCCCTAGGTGCACTCCTTTTTGATAGTGTGGCATACAAGACCGTAGTTTCAAACGGATTGGTACTTGATAAAAACGGAAATAAAATGAGTAAGCGACTGGGTAATGTTGTTGACCCTTTTGCTACCATTGATGCGTATGGTGCCGATGCTACCAGGTGGTATCTCATAACCAATGCATCACCCTGGGATAACCTTAAATTCGATGTTGAAGGAATAAAAGAAGTGCAGCGTAAATTCTTTGGCACCCTTTATAACACCTATCAGTTTTTCTCTTTATATGCCAACGTAGATGGATTCAATTACAGCGAAGCTGAAATTCCATTTGCAGATCGTCCGGAAATAGACCGCTGGGTTCTTTCCAGCCTCCAAAGCCTCGTAAAAGAGGTAAATAAGCACATGGATGATTATGAGCCTACCCTGGCCGGAAGAGCTATTGAAACTTTTGTTGATGAACACTTGAGCAATTGGTACGTTCGGTTGTCCAGACGCAGGTTCTGGAAAGGCGAATATGGTACTGATAAAGTTAGCGCCTATCAGACACTCTACTTGTGTCTGGAAACAATCATGAAGTTGTCTGCACCAATTTCACCCTTTTTCACTGATACGGTATTCAGAAACCTGAATGCTGTAACAGGAAAAACAGCTCAGATCTCAGTTCACCATACAGATTTCCCTGTTGCCAATGATGCGTGGATTGATAAGGCTCTGGAAGAACG
>JBDLTO010000326.1:0-2808 GCA_039805815.1 Bacteroidota bacterium
TAATGAAGTTCCTGTATTTTTAGACAAGGTCAGGAAGGCCTTTCAAATCAATAATGCCTGACTTAATCAAAGACCACTACCTCGTTAGCCTGTATATCAACAATGCAGCACGCTGGGTCAGGAAGGTCATGTCATTCAAATTGATGGTTTCACCTGGCGCATGAGCCCCTTTGCCTGAAGCACCGAGTCCGTCAACACAGTCCAAGAATGCAGCAATATAGGATATATCTCCTGCACCCCTCGAGCCGGGGTCTCCGGCAACTGATGCCCCTTTACCTAGGCTGCGTGAAACTCCATCAATGACTTTCAAAACGGACTCATTGCCAGGTGTTGGCGCCATGGATGGAATGCCGTCTTCAAAAATAATTGAAGCGCTGGTACCTGAGAGGTTTTTTGAAACAATCTCCCGCATGGTTTGACGGGCATTTTCCTTCTGCTGCTCTGTAAGAAAACGGAGGTCTCCCGTAACAGTAACTGCGGGTGAAATGATGTTATCTTTTCCAATTGCTGCACCAGAAGCTTTTGCTGGATCATAGCTCATCTCAGAACCACCAATGAACAGTCCGGGATTGAATGTCAGGTATTTTTCTGTGCTGAGGGCCGTTCTGAATTCATTGATGATCCGGGCTGCTTCGTAGATGGCCCCGTATCCTGACGACTCTTTGAAGATGGTGGAGGAATGTCCTGTTTTCGCTTTCACTTGCAGCGTCCAGCCACTGGAACCCCTTCTGGCCGTGGCAATTGTATTAAGTCCGCTTGCCCCTTCAAAACCAATGGCAATATCGTGTTGTTTTGCCCTTGAAATAAAATCTCCCCGGCTTACTGAAACAGGATCCCCGCTCCTTTCCTCATCGCCTGTAAAATAGGCTGTAATCATAACATCATCGAGCAAACCTTCTGTATGCAGTGCCTGTAAAGCTTTGATCATAATCACATCGCCCCCTTTCATATCATTTACGCCTTGTCCGGTTGCAGTGGAATCATTGATCATCGTAAACGGGGTAAATGGCATATCGGGTTCAAAAACCGTATCCAAATGCCCAATGAGAAAGAGCTTTTTACCTTTCTTACCCTTCCTTTCTGCCACCAGGTGTCCGGCACGCTTGATAGAATCCGGCATGGGAATCCAAGTGCATACAAACCCTGCTTTTTCAAGCTCCTTCGCATATATGGCCCCCACTTTTTTGACCCCTTCAATATTCAATGATCCGCTGTTGATATTGGCTGAAGTCTTCAGCAATTCCACCGCTTCGCTGTGACCAGTCTTGATGCGTGCTGCAACTTTCTGTTCAGCAGGGCTCAATTGCTGTGCCTGGAGTTGAAGAACATAAGCAACCGCGGAAAGTGCGAAACACAAAAATATTTTCTTCATGGCAGGGTGGTTTATGGATGGATGAAGATACGTAAAGCAATTGTTTTTCCCACGGCAGTAACCCTGAGGACATAGGTTCCAGGAATCCATCGGGAAACGTCAATCTGGTGGTGCAGAAGCCCAGCCCTGGAAGATATTTTATCTTTGGAATATAGGAGTTCACCTTGCAATGTATATGCTGCAATGGCAACATTCACAGCTTGCATGGATGCTGATAATGTCAAGAGATGCCCAGCTTGCATGACCTTTACAACTGTAGCAGCAACCGGATTCGAGACTGATGTAATGGTTCCGGCCTTCATTTTCAAACGGCTGATAACAGGATAATGGTCGGATGTAGTGGTGGTGTAATTCTTCACCCACTTTCCCGTTTCGTACACCACACGAACCGAACCATCTAAGTATGTCTGCTTCAATTCATCAGACAAAAAGATGTGGTCAACAGGATCAGGATATGAGGATAGGGTTCTCGACCCCGTTCTACTCAACAAAAAGCTCACAGCTTTATAATGACTCAAACCCACGGAATCATTTACAAATGAGGCATACGCAGAAGGCAATGCCGAAATACCGGATGTGATAGCGGTGTCCAGGTCATCATTAAAATCACCCAGGATAACCAGTGGCATGTGCTTAAAGAAAAGATCCAGACTGTCTTTCAGTTCCTTTGTAGCATCTACCCTCTTCTGGTGATCCGCGAGGGTGTTTCCCGACTTTCCATGCAGCAGTATAAAATTAATTTTAGCGCCCCCTAAATTGCTGTTGAAAGTCGCCTCATTTAAAAAAGGGAATCGACCATTTGCCCAATTTACCCTAGCAGATTCACTCTGCCGAAGCATGCCTCTTGCAGCAATGTTACTGAAGATTGATTTCCGGTAGACAAATGCAAGCTTTTGTCCAACTGCATACGCAGCCGTATTGTTGCTTGCAGCACCTGAACAGTAATCAGTCAGTTTATACCCATACTCGGGCATGGAAGCAATCAGTTTACTAAATCTCAGCGTGTCTACAACTTCTGAGAAGGCATAAACATCTGCATTGAGGCTATCCATAATCTTTTTGATATTGGCTTGTGCAAGGTCGTCGTCAGCCGGACCGAATCCTGTGGTTTTGCTACCAAACCACTCAATGTTCCAGTTAACAATATCAAGTGTCTGATCTCTAGAGAATGTATCACCCTGAAGAAAAAATGTTTGTCCGGCTGCAGCCTTAGCGCCAGTAAGCTGCAAGGTATCAAGCACTGCCAAAATGTTATTTTCGGGATAAAACTGAACATACAATGTTTGTTTCCCTTTCCTTAATTGTTCCAGGGGAAAAACTGCAAAGCGGGAAAAGGATATCCCATCGGCAGATAGCTGAAAGAAATCAGGAGCTTGAATAACCAATCCATCAACTGGAGTCTGGACAGAGAAATGTACTGCCTGTTTGAGCGAAGG
>JBDLTO010000327.1:0-8686 GCA_039805815.1 Bacteroidota bacterium
AGGAGGTGGACTATTTGTTAGTCCACCTCATTTTCCCAAGCCTACCTATTCCATCGAAGCGAATCCTCCAACAAGTGCCGGTTTCAAATTGGGCAGAAAGTTGTTTTATGAAAGTAGATTGTCCGCGGATAATACCATTTCATGTGGGAGTTGCCATAATCAGTTTGCTGCTTTTACGCATCATGGACATGATTTGAGTCATGGTATATATGATCGACTGGGAAAAAGAAATGCTCCGCCAATCATGAATCTTGCTTGGAACAAATACTTCATGTGGGATGGAGGTGTTTTGGACTTGGATCTTCAACCAATTATACCAATAACAGATTCAAATGAAATGAATGAAAGTTTGAGTAGTGTGCTAGACAAACTTAAAGCTGATAAAGCGTATCCTCAACTTTTTAAAGAAGCATTTGGATCGACAGAAATTAATACAGAAAAATTAATGAAGGCACTGAGTCAATTTATGGTGATGCTGGTGAGTGCTAATGCAAAATACGATAGTGTGAAAAGGCAATCTGGAGTGGTGTTCACTGCTGAAGAAAAAGCAGGTGAAGTTATATTCATCCAAACCTGTTCTTCTTGCCATGTGCCCCCACTATTTACAAGCGATAAGTTTGCAACAAATGGAATTCTTTCGAAACAAGAAGTGGATAATGGGAGATTTGATATAACACTTGACGAAAATGACAAAGGAAAATTTAGGATTCCTTCTTTGCGCAATGTGATGTTAACTGCACCTTATATGCATGATGGTCGTTTTAGAGAAATTGACGATGTGCTATTGCATTATAAGAAGAAGTATAACATGTCTGACATTTCTATTCATTACTTGAAAAGCTTTTTACATTCACTTACTGATCAAGTCTTTTTAAACGATGTTCGTTTTAGTGAACAATAAATATTTACAATGAAGCAGCTTTATATCATTCTATTGGCACTATGTTTTCAATTTTCTTTTGGGTATGCACAAAAGTCGGTCAATGTTAAAACCTCATTTGATTATGTAGATAGTGTTAACCGGGGACTACTTAAAGAAGATACCAGAAAGCAAAGTGTAAAACGCAAGACTGTTGGAAAGATTGGTGCCGCAGCTATAGAAATTAATTATTCTTCACCTGGTGTTAGAGGAAGAATCATATGGGGTGGCGTAGTGCCCTATGACGAAATTTGGGTTGCTGGAGCACATTTGGCAACTACTATTTCAATCAGTCATAACATGTTATTGGGTGGGAAGGAATTAAAGAAAGGCAAATATGCATTGTTCATGATTCCGCGCAAAGGAAAATGGACTGTGGTCATCAATAAAAATTTTGAGCAACACTTGACTGATGAATATGATGCTAGTATGGATGTATGTAGAATTGAAATTGCTCCCGTTGAAAATAGTATGCAGTCGAGGCTCACGTACACAATACAACCTAAATCAGCTCAATCAGGAGAATTGATTTTTGCTTGGGAAGCGATAAAAATAGTTTTGCCTATCAAATACTAAATGTCCAATTATTACCAGTACCTATAATTTCAAAATATTGAATCTTAGATTTTTTATTTGGGGATGATTCGTTTATTTATTTTCAGTTATTTTCATTTTTCAAATGAAACATACTTTTGCAGCTTCTATAATAGACTTTTATACTAATTTGAAAGTTCCGGATAAATTACCCCGAGGCGTGGAAGTTCTTTACCCTTTTTCCAGTAAGGATGTACATCAATTGATGCATTTGTTTTATGCGCAATTTTTTTCTGATTCCAATAAAAGAACGCTCATATTCGGTATCAATCCAGGTAGACATGGTGCAGGTATAACAGGTATCAATTTCACCGCACCTCGACAATTAACAGATGTGTGTGGCATATCGCATCCGTTTGGCGACTCATCCGAGTTGTCTGCAGAATTTATCTATGGATTAATTAAAGATTATGGTGGTCCAACTGAATTCTATAAAAAATATTTTATCAGTGCAGTTAGTCCGCTTGGCTATGTTTGCAAAGGGAAAAACATGAATTATTATGACACCCCTTTGCTGCAAAAAAGATTAAAGCCATTTATTATAGATTGTATTCATCGGCAATTACAATGGACTGTCAACCGCGAGCGATGTATTTGCATCGGAGGCGATAAAAATTTTAAATATCTCTCGGCTTTAAATAATAAATACAAATGGTTTGGTAAAATAGATGTACTTCCACATCCTCGTTTTATCATGCAATACAAGCGAAAGGATCTACAGGAATTCATTCAGTTGTACTTAAAAACACTTGATGATATAGGTTCAGAAAGATGTTGAGATAAGAGAATGTCAGCACTTATAGAGTACGATGGAATGCAAGCGAAAGCCATTATTTATTCTTTTAATTGGAGTAAGTGGTTTGTTCTTATTATTATTTTACCAATATCCAATCAATGTACTTTATTTCTTGCCTGCTGGGATTCCAACGTCTTACTATACCATTTCAAGAATACCCCAATTGCATTCATTTCTGCATTTTCTTATGACTTACCAAATTGATATTTATATTCGAAGTTGTTGTTGTTTTTCATTCTACTTATCTTTTCAAAAAAATCTTTAACATCAAAATCTGAATGGTTATTTTATTGCTATTTGGATGGTATGATGGGAGCAGATTTATTGGGTGTGTTAATTTGAAACAATATTTCAAAACTCAGTAATAATCCTGAAGATGTTACTAATGGATCGAATACTTATTGTCAAAACCTGTCAGGATAATCAGAGATGATGCCATCTACACCCATTTGTTTCATTTTTTCAATCTGATCTTTTTCATTGACCGTCCATACTACTACTTTCATTTTTTCAAGCCTACAAGCCTGCAAGAATTCGGTCGTGACGAGTTTAAAATCCGGACTGATGATGCCTGGTCTGAAACCAAGTGATGCAATGTGTTCAGCGGGAGTGCTTTTGTTACTGAATGGAATCAGGTAAGCAACTGAAACATCGGGATATTCTTTATTTATGACCTGCAATGTTCTTTTATCAAATGATTGGATTGTTGTGCGGTTCAGGATTTTTTTCTCTTTTATCAACTCCATTAGTAGCCTTACAAATTCCTCAGGTTCGGGTTGGAGGATGTTATCACCTTCCGGAGAAGATTTGGTCTCAATATTGTAACTAATTGGTTTAAGCCTGTTGACTTTGATATAGTTTTCAACGCTGTCAATTAATTTAGACAGTAAAGGTTTGTGCACTTTAATTTTCTGTTGCAAATGAAATTTTGGATTGATTTTGCTACCTACATCCCATTGCTGAATGCTTGCATAATCCATCTTGTATAGCTTGAAATCCTTTTCTTTTTTGGGATCTATGGGATGTCCTTCCGGTGTGAGGCAGAAATCCGCATTCATATAGGGATCATGAGAAACAACCACTTTTTTATCTTTGCTGATTACTACATCCATTTCAATGGTAGTTACCCCTTGCCTGATGGCTTCCAGCATGGCAGGTATGGTGTTTTCCGGCATCAGTCCACGACAGCCACGGTGCCCTTGTAAGTCAATTTTATTGGTTTGACTATTTGCGGTTAATATCATCATTGAGCAGTTGACTAGTAACATTAAAGCGGTGAATCTGTTTTTTTGGCGCATCATCTCTGTGCTTGTTGGAAGTTTCAAATTAACGAAATCCATCTGTTATTTAGGCAAATAATGGTACATTCAGTATTAAATTAATGGTTCCAAAATGAAAAAGTTCTTTTTACTGGTAACTACATTTCTTTTATCATCAGGATTGCTTCCTGCTCAGGAAAAGAAACCACTTAATATCCTTTTCATTGCTGTGGATGATCTTCGTCCGGATATTGGTGCTTATGGAAATAAACTGGTAAAGACACCGAATATTGACCGTTTGGCAGCTATGGGAACAGTATTCACCCGAAACTATTGCCAGCAGGCTGTTTGTGGGCCAACTCGAGCCAGTATCATGACTGGCATGCGGCCGGATTATACAAGGATTTGGGATCTGAAAACTCAGATGCGCGACATGAATCCGGATATCCTGACACTACCCCAACATTTGATCACTCAGGGATATCTCACGATGGGGGCAGGTAAAATTTATCACCCCACCAGTGCCATCAAGAAAATAGATCCCCTTTCCTGGAACATGCCTTATATCGAGGCAAAGCCTGCAGATTATGCCCTTGGAAAACCTTCAGGTGGTTATGTTTTGCCAGAGAACAAGGCGCTTTTTGCAGTTAAAAAAACCCAGCAGGATGAAAGTGAAGAAGACACCCAGCCTGGAAGCACCAAAAAAACCGGTCCGTCAATAGAAGCCATGGAGGTACCCGATAATGCCTATGAGGATGGTGTATTGGCATTGAAAGTGAAAGACCAAATCATTCAATTATCTCAAGGTAGCAAGCCCTTTTTCATGGCAGTCGGTTTCCACAAGCCGCATCTCCCATTTATTGCACCTCAAAAATATTGGGATCTGTACAAACGGGAGGAGATGCCACTCGCATCATTCCAAGAACACGCTGCCAACAGTCCGGAGCTGGCTTACCACCAGTCGGGTGAATTGCGCAACTATCCAGATATTCCCGCACATGTGCAACACAAAGGATCCGGTAACCATATCCGTTTGGATCAGGATAAGCAACGTGAACTGCTGCATGGATATTATGCAGCGATTTCCTACACAGATGCACAGGTGGGCATATTGCTGAACACCTTGGATTCACTGGGTACTTTAAACAATACCATCATCGTGCTTTGGGGAGACCATGGGTGGCACTTGGGTGACCACGACATGTGGAATAAGCACAGCAATTTTGAACAGGCCACCAGAGCGCCACTGCTGATAGCCGCACCAGGGTATAAATCTGGGAAAACCAGTTTTCTGAGTGAACACCTTGATATTTTTCCAACCATTTGTGATTTGGCTGGTTTGGAAATACCACAACACCTGCAGGGCAAGAGCCTAAGACCTTTGATGCTTGGAAAAAAATCCCCTGTGAAAACTTTTGTTGTAAGCCAGTATCCCAGATCACTACCCAAATCTGAAATGACAAAGGCAGGATTTAAAAAAGCTAAAATGATGGGATACAGTCTGCGCACTGAGCGATACAGACTGACCATTTGGATGAATGATTTCACTTCTACCCAGCCTTATGATGAGAGAAAACTGTACGCTACAGAATTATATGATTACCGTAAGGATCCATTGGAAAAGAAAAGTGTGGCCGGTGATCCTTCTTACAGTGCTGTTAAAGAACAACTTTTTATGGATATCAAGGCCTTTTTCAAGCGCCAAGAAAAGCTGTAAAGCATAGTATCAAAAAAAAGTTAACTATGATTCATCGGGGTGCAATTATATTTAAAAAATGCACTATAATAGTGCATAAAAATGTATTTTTGTTCCCATAAATTAGTTTATGGAGCACCTGATACTACAATTCCGGAAATTGCTTAGCAGCACTGATACCAGTTTTTTTCGTTATTCATACCATCACATAAACTGGAAAAATCGGATGATTGGACTAACAGGTCCCCGCGGTGTTGGTAAAACCACCCTTGTTTTACAGCATATAAAAAAACACCTGAATCCTGATGAAACGCTCTATGTGAATGCTGAAGATTTTTATTTTGCAGACAACAGGTTAATGGATTTGGCTGATTATTTTGTTAAAAGGGGTGGTAAGTATCTGTGTATTGATGAAATTCATAAGTATGAGAAATGGGCTCAGGAGTTAAAACTTATTTATGACTATCACCCCGAATTGAATGTCATATTTACTGGTTCATCTGTTTTGGATATAAAAAAAGGGGCATCAGATTTAATTCGGCGTGCTGTCATGTACAACATGCAGGGTTTGTCGTTTAGGGAGTATCTGATCCTGTTTCATCAGCTTAAATTAAAGGAATTTACCCTAGATGAGATATTGACTCATCAGGTAGATACTACCCCATTGAAATTTCCTTTGCTATTGTTTGAGGAGTACCTGAAAACTGGTTATTATCCATTTGCCAAAGAGGAAGATTTCAATCAGAAATTGCTGCAGGTGATCAACCAGACTTTGGAAATTGATATTCCATTTTATGCAGGTATGAATGTCTCCACAGGTAGAAAACTTAAGCAATTATTGGCCATCATTGCTGAAGGCGTGCCATTTAAGCCAAATTTTTCTAGTATTGCGAACTCTCTTTCTGCCAGCAGAAATAATATAGCAGATTATTGTCAGTTTATTGAGGAGGCAGGAATGATTATGCAGCTTAGAGATGCAACAGGTGGAATAAAAGGTTTGGGTAAAGTGAATAAGATATATTTGGATAACACCAATTTGATTCAATGTATTGCAAAAGATAAATCCAATCTGGGCAATATCAGAGAGACGTTTTTCATTAATCAGCTGCGTGTTAAACACGATGTCATCCATTCAAAAGTGGCAGATTTTCAAGTTGAAGAATATACATTTGAAGTGGGTGGGAGAAGCAAGGGACTGAAGCAATTGAGTGGTGTGCAGCATGGTTACGTTGTAAAGGATAACATTGAATTTGGCTATTCAAATAGCATCCCAATTTGGCATTTTGGTTTGATGTATTAAAAAACGCTTCAAATTAATTTATCAGCAGAAAATTTTAAAACTACTATTCGCACCTGACGATGATTTATCTTCAAATCTAATCTCGTGTTATGCCAACATGATGCGAAACAGCATTTAACATATTACTGCATCTGCTTCAAAAAAAGTAAGCTTGAAATGAAAAAAATTTTCCTCCCACCCCCTGTTTTGCTGCTTTTGATAATTACTTATCAATTGATGGCTTCTTTTTTGAATTCAAGCGGTAACCACGACTGGCCTGTAACAGGCGGTTCAAAACATAACCTGCGGTATTCACCGCTGAAGGAGATTGATACAGCCAATGTTGGTAACCTGCAGGTGGCCTGGACTTACGCTTCAGAAGGGGGTGACTTCACCAAAGTGGGTACCATTCAATGCAATCCGATTATTGTCAATAGGATTTTATATGGGGTATCGCCACGGATGAAAGTCTTTGCCCTTGATGCGGCGAGTGGAAAGGAAATCTGGAAGTTTGACCCGGCAGATTCTTTGCAGAACAAAAGCTGGCATCGGAAATCCGTCAACCAAAACAGGGGAGTGGCCTATTGGGAAGATAAAGAAGACAAACGTATTCTGTTCACAGCAGGTTCAGTGGCCTATGCCATAGATGCCCGCACAGGCAAACTCATTCCTTCTTTTGGGAAGGACGGTGGTGTCAACCTCAATGCCGGACTGGATCGTCCGGATTCCACGGTGTTTGTGGCTCCTACTTCTCCTGTGATGGTGTATGATGATTTGTTTATCCTGAGTGGACTCGTAGGTGATGAAACACCCGGACATATCCGGGCTTTTAATGTGCGGACAGGTACGCAAAAATGGATTTTTCACACCATCCCCTATCCCGGTGAAAAGGGTTACGAAACCTGGAAAGACAGCACTGCCTATAAATATTTGGGTTCAACCAACAGCTGGAGCGGATTCAGTTTGGATGAACAACGCGGTATCTTGTTTGCACCCATTGGGAATCCAACCAATGATTTTTACGGGGGACAAAGACTGGGTGATGGATTGTTTGGCAATAGTTTGCTGGCCATCAATGCGCGGACCGGAAAACTGATCTGGCATTATCAAACGGTGCACCATGACGTCTGGGACATGGATCTGCCGACACCTCCTTCGCTGCTTACCATCAACCGGAACGGAAAAAAGATTGATGCAGTTGCACAAACCACCAAAACGGGCATGGTCTTTGTGTTAGAGCGCGAAACAGGAAAACCTGTTTTTCCTATTGAGGAACGCAAGGTCAATACACAAACAGACCTGATTAATGAGGTTTTGTCACCCACACAGCCCTTTCCGGTTTTGCCCAAACCATTTGCCAGACAAACCATTACCGTGAATGAGCTCAACCGCATTACTACAGACAGTGCAGAGCATGCACAGCTGAAGCAACGGTTTTTGTCGTACCGCGCCGGATCTATTTTTACACCACCTTCTGTGCAGGGCACCCTAATCCTACCTGGCTATGATGGTGGCGGAGAATGGGGCGGTCCGTCGGTTGACCCGGTTACCAATGTATTGTACGTCAATGCCAACGAAATGGCATGGGTGTTAAATATGGTAGAGAACAAGCAGGAAACCGCCAAGGTGCAGACCATATTGCAGGCAGGTATCCAAGGTTATGAGCAGTATTGTAGAAATTGTCATGGTACTACGATGCAGGGTAACGGTAATTTTCCCGCCATTGCAGATGCAGGAAAAAAGTATGACAAGAAAAGTTTTATACAGCTGCTCACAACCGGCAGGAAGATGATGCCCGGTTTCAATCAGCTTAGTGCAGCGCAGAAAAATGCCATCGCCGCTTATGTGCTGAATTTAAAGGAAGAACATCAGCTCATATACAATACCGCAGGAGATAAGAATAACGGTGCGCCTGTTCAATTGTACGGGTTTACGGGGTATAATAAATTCCTCACCAAGGATGGCTATCCTGCCATTGCGCCGCCATGGGGTACACTCAATGCCATCGACCTGCAAACCGGAAAGTATCTCTGGAAGATACCGTTTGGCGAGTTTGAAGAGCTGAAGAAAAAAGGCATACCCACAACCGGAAGAGAAAACTACGGTGGATCAGTCATTACTGCAGGCGGATTGCTATTTATCG
>JBDLTO010000328.1:0-2586 GCA_039805815.1 Bacteroidota bacterium
AGCCATGCTGCCAGACAATGCTGTCAAAGCCTATCCTTCGGCTGATGCCGTTGTTTATGGAGCTTCTGTAGCCGTGTTGAAACTGCTTTTTCCTGGTGAGATTGAGTACCTTGACCAACAGGCTGCCCTGCATCGCAAAGCCCGGTTGCAGTCAGGCATCGAAACTGCGGCCGACCTCAGCGCAGGTGAAAAGCTGGGCCAGCAAGTGGCGCAAATCTCCATTGCAAAAGCAAGGACAGACAGAGCTGGAGCAGCCATAGGTATCAGCAACGGGGTAAACCTTTGGAAGGAATTCGAACAGGCCGCCATTTCAAGAAATGAAGTTCCCTGGATCAGCCAGGAGTCACCCAAACGTCCACCCATGCTTCCCTACTTTGGCCGTGTAAAAACCTTCCTGTTCGACTCTGCCACATTGGTAACACAGGTTCGTCCAGGTCCGCCTCCTTCCACCAACTCTGAAGCATTCAAAAAAGAATTGGAAGAAGTAAAATACTACAGCAATAACCCTACCCGGGAACGCATCGCCATTGTGCATTTCTGGGCTGATGGCGTAGGCACCTATACCCCACCGGGCCACTGGAATGCAATTGCTGCTGAAGCATTTGTAACCATGGGATGGAGTGAATTGCGTTGGGCAAGAGCTATGGCACTGCTGAATATGTCGCTCATGGATGCAGCCGTTGCCTGCTGGGATGCTAAATATTTTTACTATAATCCACGTCCATCGCAGATGGATGCAGAAATCAAGACGCTGACCGGACTACCCAATTTTCCTGCTTATGTGTCCGGCCACAGTACCTTCAGCGGAGCTGCAGCGGAGATTTTAGCCTACCTGGTACCTGCCAGGCAGCAACAGTTCCGAAACATGGCCAATGAAGCTTCACTGTCGAGACTGTATGGAGCAATCCATTACACAAGCGACTGTTCTGTGGGACTAACACTGGGTAAAAAAGTTGCAGAATATGCAGTACAAAGAGCAATGTCTGACGGTGCCGGTCAATGAACATGGAAATTCAACAACAAGTCAGTAACTTGAAAAAAAATCTGTTCATACATGAAAAGAATACTGGTGGGCCTTGCCCTGCTTTCGTTGAATGTTGCTGTTGCGCAAAAGAAGAAACCTGCTGCCGCTCCTTCTAATGAACCATTGAAAACTGCAGCTTTGCAGGGATTGCAAGAAAGTTACGGTCAGTATAAAGATATAGCTCTCCAGATATGGAACAATGCAGAACTGGGTTACAAAGAGGTGAAGAGCTCAGCTTTGTTGCAGGAAACTTTGCACAAAGAAGGCTTCACTGTGGAAGCAGGCGTTGCAGATATTCCCACCGCTTTTGTAGCCACTTACGGAAGCGGTCAGCCTGTAATAGGCATCCTGGCTGAATTTGATGCGCTGCCCGGACTAGCTCAACAGGCCGTTCCAGAGAAAAAAGGTATTGCTGGTCAGGCTGGAGGCCATGGCTGCGGACACCACCTATTTGGTGCAGCTTCCGTTGCAGCAGGCGTTTCGATTAAAAAACTCATTGAAGAAAAAAAACTCACCGGTACCATCAAAGTTTATGGTTGTCCGGCTGAAGAAGGCGGCTCCGGTAAAGTATACATGGTTCGTGCCGGCTTGTTCAACAATGTTGATGTTGCCATTCACTGGCATCCCGGTGATGGCAATGGTGTAACGATGACCAGTGCGTTGGCTAACAGCTCTGCCAAGTTCAGGTTTTACGGACTCTCCGCACATGCTGCAGGTGCTCCGGAAAGGGGACGTTCTTCACTTGATGCCGTGGAATCCATGAACTACATGGTTAACCTGATGCGCGAACACGTACCACAGGAAACCCGCATACATTATGTGATCACTTCAGGTGGAAAGGCACCCAATGTAGTGCCTGATTACGCTGAAGTTTATTATTACGTACGCCATCCAAAACGTGATCAGGTTAAGCAAATCTTTGAGCGGGTAGTTACAGCCGCCAAAGCAGCTGCCATGGGCACTGAAACAAAAATGGAGTACGAAATCATAGGTGGCACGCATGACCTTTTGCTGAACAGAACACTCGGTGAAGCCATGCAGGTAAACCTGGAAAAAGTGGGTGGCGTCAAGTATAACCCTGAAGAAGTGGCATTTGCCCAAAAAATACAATCTTCCTTCACCTACACTCCTCCAGCTATTTCTTCGGCAGATAGCATCAAGCCACTTAAAATTGATATGGATGCAGGTGGTGGATCAACAGATGTAGGTGATGTAAGCTATGCCCTGCCTACAGTAGGTATGCGCGCAGCCACCTGGGCTCCCGGAACGCCTGCTCACAGCTGGCAGGCCGTTGCTTGCGGCGGTACAGAAATCGGCACCAAAGGCATGCTGGTGGCTGCCAAAACCATGGCCCTCACTGCCATCGACCTGTTTACCAAACCAGCACTCATCGAACAATCCAAGGCTGAATTCCTGAAAATGAAAGGCGACTACAAATACGAAGCGCTTTTGGGCAACAGAAAGCCTGCTTTGAATTATAGGGATTAGTGATGAGGGAAGAGTGATGAGGGAAGAGTGATAAGAGAAGAGTGATGAGGGAAGAGTGATGAGGGAAGAGTGAT
>JBDLTO010000329.1:0-6014 GCA_039805815.1 Bacteroidota bacterium
AAAAAACGATTAACGAACAAATAGATATGAAATCACTCATTTTCAATCTATTGCAACTGAAAAATACTTTAATTTGTGGTATGGCGTTGAAGATAATAGACTATAACTCTGAACAATACCATCAAATGGTGGCTTTAAGGACGGAAGTTTTAAGAAAACCTCTGGGTTTAACATACAACCCTTCAGACCTTGAAAAGGAAAAAGATGATATCCTAATTGGGGCATTCGATGATGACCGCATTCTGGGTTGCTGTATCCTCACCAAGCTTGATGAAAAAACCTGCAAACTCAGACAGATGGCTGTTCATCCAAGTATGCAACGCAATGGTATGGGTGCATCTATCATGAATTTTGCTGAAAATGTTGCCAGGGATGCTGGTTACTCAAAAATGGTATTGAATGCTCGTAAAACGGCATCAGCATTCTATGAAAAACTTGGATACCAAGTAAACACTGGAGAATTCATAGAGGTCAACCTACCTCACCTGGGTATGGTCAAATCAATATTCTAGCCTTTTTTCACCTGATCCCGCATTACTGTTCTTGCTGTGTCAAGGCTTTCCTGGTCTGGAAAAGCATCTTTGGGTACCAGAAAAAAACTTTTATTGTCAAAATAAAGGTGAAAGAAACCCGGTGTTTCAAAGTAACTGCTGAATTCTCTCCATGCCCAGCTTTTTTGTCCGCCTGCAGCTGTCTCAATAAAAAAATGCTGTTCTGTGAACGAAGCCGTAAAGCTATCCTGAAATGTTTTGCTTTTGCGGTAAATAAGCAGTGGCAGCCAGATCCAGAAAGCTACCATCATGGATATCCAAAGTACAGAACTCATCAGAAAGGGTAAAGGAGAAATCAGTTTAAACCCAAACAACACCGCAGCCAAAAGAGCAAAGACATTGACCAGTATCATCATCAACTTAATCTCCCTTCTGGAAATGAAATGGTACCGCAGAGCCTGCAGTACCTTTCCTTTATTGTAACTTATATTGATTTTAACCATAGTGTTTTTTAACTGCATCCCATGCTATTGCCGCAGTTGAGGCATTTGTAACAAGTTCCGCTTCGTACGGTGATATGACCACATGTTGTACATGAAGGTGCATCACTTTGCATGCTTTTCATAAACTCCTGTGTGCTGTTCTCTGCCTTCACTACCATTGGGGTTTTCTGTACTTTAGGTGACGGTGCCGAACTGTTTGAAGTTGCTACAACCCGTACATCAGAAAGTTCAGGACCTTCATCATCCCAGGATTCATTGCCTGTGTTCATCACCTCTGGTCTGTCCAGCACATGAACGAGGTCAGTTCTGCCAAGGTATTCGTAAGCAAGGCAACGGAATACAAAGTCAACAATGGAAGTTGTTGATTTGATGTTGGGGTGATCAACCATGCCAGCTGGCTCAAACTTTGTGAAAACAAATTTCTCTACAAACTCTTCCAGTGGAACACCATACTGCAAGCCCACAGAAACAGCTATGGCAAAACAGTTCATCAGGCTGCGAAGGGTTGATCCTTCCTTGGCCAGGTCTATGAAGATTTCTCCGAGGGTGTTGTCTCCGTACTCACCTGTTCTGAGGAACAGCGCCTGTCCGTTTATCTTGGCTTTCTGCGTAAATCCACGGCGCTTTGCAGGGAGCGCCTTCCTTTCCACAATCCTTGAAAGCTGACGCTTAAGCTTTGTATCAGGAGAAGCGAGCATGCGTTTGTTAAGCTCGTTGAGCAACTCATCAACAGTGAGTTTACTCACGTCAATAAATGCGCTCTCTGCAGATGCAAGTGTTTGCTCATCTGTTTCCTCTTCAGTTGCCTTGCTGTCGCTCTTGTTGCTGAGGGGCTGACTGAGCTTGGATCCATCGCGGTAAAGCGCACAGGCTTTGAGTCCAAGTTCCCAGCTAAGTTGATAGCAGTCTGCAATTTCATCAACATTGGCCTCATTAGGCAGGTTGATGGTTTTGGAAATGGCGCCACTGATAAATGGCTGTGCTGCTGCCATCATGCGGATGTGCCCATGAGCATGGATATAACGCTCTCCTTTCTTACCACACTTGTTGGCACAATCGAATACTGGATAGTGTTCCGGCTTAAGATGCGGAGCACCTTCTATTGTCATGGTACCACAAACGTAATCATTGGCAGCATCAACCTGAGCACCGGTAAATCCGAGTGCCTGCAGCATGTTCCAATCGAAGTTGAAATATTGTTCTGGCTTGAACCCTAACCGCTGTAGACATTCCTCTCCGAGGGTATACACATTGAACACAAATCCAATTTCAAAGGCAGCTAGTGCAGCTGAATCGAGTTTTTTGATTTCTGATGCGATAAAGCCTTTCTCGCTGAGTGTCTGGTGATTGATGAACGGGGCTCCTGCAAAAGAAGCGGCACCTACTGCATATTTGATGATGGCATCCTGTTCCGCAGCGCTGTATTTCAGGTTAGCAAGAGCCTGTGGTACAGACTGGTTGATGATTTTAAAGTAACCGCCGCCTGAAAGCTTTTTGAATTTTACAAGAGCAAAATCCGGTTCAACACCTGTTGTGTCACAATCCATGACCAAACCGATTGTACCTGTAGGAGCAATCACGGTTGTCTGTGCATTTCTGTAACCATATTTCTCGCCCATCTCTACAGCATCATCCCAAGCCTTGCAGGCTGCCTTAAGCAGGTAGTCCGGACAATCCTTTGCCTTTATACCCTGTGGCTTGATGCTCAACCCAACATAAGCTCCATCAGCATCATAGGCTGCTGCACGGTGATTTCTCATCACTTTGAGCATGTCTTCCCGATTTTCCTCATACCGTGGGAATGCTCCATGTATTTTAGCAATTTCTGCAGATGTTTTATAAGAGATGCCAGTCATGATGGCAGTGATGGCACCTGCAATACCGCGGGCCTCATCACTGTCGTATGGAATGCCGCTAACCATGAGCATACTACCAAGGTTTGCGTAACCCAACCCGAGTGTACGGTAATCATAGCTGAGTTGTGCTACTTCCTGACTTGGGAATTGGGCCATCAGCACAGAAACCTCCAGCACAGTTGTCCACAACCTTACTGTATATTCAAAACCTTTTACGTCAAAAGTGTTATCAGATTCATTGAAGAACTTCCTGAGGTTGGCAGAAGCCAGGTTACAGGCTGTATTGTCAAGGAACATATACTCACTGCAGGGATTGGAGGCCCTGATAGGTCCGCCTTGCGGACAAGTATGCCATTCATTGATAGTGGTATCATATTGTGTTCCTGGATCAGCACAACGCCAAGCAGCGTAAGCTATTTTATCCCAAAGTGCTTTGGCAGGCAACTTCTTCATTACACGCTTATCCATCCTGCCAGTAAGTTCCCAATCCTCACCTTTTGCCAATTTCTCAAAGAAAGCATTCGAGATACGAACTGAGTTATTGGAATTTTGTCCACTTACAGTTCTGTAGGCCTCCCCTTCATAATCACTGGAGTAACCTGCAGCAATGAGGGCGGCAACCTTTTTTTCTTCTTCAACTTTCCAGTCGATGAACAATTCTATCTCCGGGTGATCTATATCCAGACAAACCATTTTGGCTGCCCGGCGGGTGGTTCCACCACTTTTGATAGCTCCGGCAGCACGGTCACCAATTTTCAGGAAACTCATCAGTCCTGACGAAGTTCCGCCACCGCTGAGTTTTTCACCTTCGCCGCGCAAGTTGGAGAAGTTGGTGCCCACACCAGAGCCGTATTTAAATATTCTTGCTTCCCTAACCCAGAGGTCCATGATGCCACCCTCGTTAACGAGGTCATCATCAACACTCAATATAAAACAGGCATGCGGCTGAGGACGCTCGTAAGCTGAAGTCGACTTCTTAAGCTGTCCGTCTGTCTGGTCAACATAGTAATGCCCCTGGGGCTTCCCCTTGATGCCATAACTCTCATGCAGCCCTGTATTAAACCATTGGGGAGAGTTTGGAACGCAGGCTTGGTTCAGGATACAATAAACAAGCTCTTCATAGAATACCTGGGCATCTTCAGAAGTTGCGAAATAACCATAACGTTGGCCCCACACCCTCCAGCAATTGGCCATACGGTGAGCCACCTGCTTAGCAGATGTTTCTCTACCCAACGACCCGTCAGCCTGTGGAACACCTGCTTTTCTGAAATACTTCTGAGCAAGGATGTCTGTTGCTATCTGACTCCATTGTTTGGGCACTTCCACATTGTTCATCTCAAATACTACTTCGCCACTAGGATTGCGTATAACGGATGTGCGGTAGTCGTAATCGAACATCTCGTAGACATTCGTTTGGCCTGCAGTAAAATGTCTGTCGAACTTTAATCCCTGACCGGCTTTTTGGGTATTGGTTTTGTTTGGCATATTGCTGAAATCTTATTGTTTAAATGGGGAACTTATTCTGGGGGGAGCAGAATACAAATTTACCCAAGACTGTCTAAGTAAAAGAGGCTTAGATATCAACACCGTGTTGATAACCATGCACAAACCATAGCAGGACTGTATTTGCCGTTTTATACACTTTTTATGAAAAAGTTTTTTTGGTTCATATAAGGAAAATTAATAAAAGGTTACGGGCTATGGACATTGTCTATAATGCTGCCAATGGCACAAGTAAATGGGCTGGTTAGCGTAACTTAGCCTAAAAGAGTTGCGTGAAAAAGTACCTGATCATTTTGCTTTTTACCATGTTTTTTGCTACAAATACCTTCGCGCAAGCCAATCGTTTTTCAGGATGGGCACTTTCAGCCAATACCATCAAGGTAACATCCAAATGGAGCATTATTTTTGATACCCAGCTCAGGAGCACTGACCAGTGGAAACAATCCGAAACATTTATATTCAGACCCGGACTGGCCTACAACAGCCCAGGTGGCCATCAGCTGAGTATGGGATTTGCTTGGATTGAAAACTGGCGAAACCTAGCAGGAGTAAGGGATGGGGTAAGCGATAACCGCTTCTGGCAGCAGTGGGTCAAAACCCAGACTTTCAAGCAGGCGACACTACAACACAGGGTAAGGCTGGAGGAACGGATGATCCCAACCCTTGCCGTTGCTGGAAATGAAATTAAAAAAACCAACAACCGATTCAATGCGAGGTTGAGGTATTTCAATAGGTATATCAACGCATTCGGACAAAAAACCAAGTTGGTTCGGGGCCCATATTGGGTATTGCAAAATGAAGTCTTTCTAAACGTCGCCGGCTCACGCTTCACACATGGCAAGTTATTCGATCAGTCCAGATCCTACGCAGGCATTGGCATCCGGCTTAACCCATCGGCAGACCTGGAACTGGGTTGGATGACCCAGTATGCTTTGGGCAGAAATGGTAACCATTTTGTTAATAACCTCGTCCAGGTGTCCTCTTTTCTTCGATTATAGAAAAGTTTTTCGCACATTTGCATTCGAACGTTACGATGGATGATGGGAAAGGTCTACAATAGTATTGTTGAAAGTAAAATGCAAAAGAAAAAATCTTTTGCACTTCTGGTAGACCCGGATAAGACTTCTCTTGCCAAAGCTGATCAGCTTATCGATCATTGCATATCCACATCTGTAGACCTGATTTTTGTTGGAGGCAGCCTCATGGTAAGCAACCACATGGAAGATCTCGTACAACATTTCAAAAAGGAATGCGACATCCCCGTTCTGCTCTTCCCAGGCAGTCCCTCTCAAGTAACCCCCTATGCAGATGCACTGCTTTACTTGTCTCTGATTTCCGGAAGAAATCCAGAGCTGTTGATTGGGCAGCACATCATTTCTGCTCCTGCGGTAAAAAAAAGCGGATTGGAAGTGATTTCAACCGGATATATGCTCATTGATGGCGGAGCACCCACAACAGTCTCTTACATCAGCAATACAATTCCACTCCCTGCAGACAAAAACGAAATTGCTTTTTGTACAGCATGGGCAGGAGAGATGCTGGGCATGAAACTTATTTACATGGATGCAGGTAGTGGTGCAAAAAATGCCATCCCAGCAGGCATGATTCAACAAGTAGCAAAGCATACACAAACACCAATCATCGTTGGAGGAGGTATTACA
>JBDLTO010000330.1:0-12722 GCA_039805815.1 Bacteroidota bacterium
TGATCTGATTGTGCGGGCTGGAGGCACTGTATTCTTTTCGGAAGTAACGGAAGTGCGCGATGCCATAGGGCAATTGGTGGCCAGGGCTGCTGATGAAACCGTTGCCCAGAAGCTAATTGCAGAAATGAAGTGGTACGACGACTACCTGCAAATGGGTTCGGCCGATCGCAGTGCCAATACCACTCCGGGCAATAAGAAAGGCGGGCTCAGCAATATAGTGGAGAAAGCGCTGGGATCCGTTGTGAAATCAGGCACTATGCCGATAGTGGATGTGGTTACCCCCGGCGAACGGATCAAAAGAAAAGGGCTTCAATTTGTGGCCACACCGGCAAGTGATTTTGTCTGCGGCACCTTGCAACTGGCCGCTGGCATGAACCTACATGTGTTTATTACTGGACGAGGCACGCCCTACGGACTCACCATGGTGCCGGTCATCAAAGTCAGTTCCAATAGCAAGCTTGCCATGCGCTGGCACGACCTGATTGACTTCGATGCAGGTCCTGTTGCTACGGGAGAAAAAACCATTGAAGCAATGGGGTGGTCATTGTTCCATCTCATGCTGGATGTGGCGAGTGGAAGAAAAAAAGTGGCTACCGACCAATTGGGAATCTATAACGATTTGGTGCTTTTCAATCCCGGTCCCTTAACCTGATTGTTAAAAAGCAACATGAAAAAAATTTATCACTAACAGTGCGATTGGAACCCCCATAACACCCGAATAAAAATTGAACAAAATGGAACTTTCAAAAATCAAAGCCTCACTGGAGAATGGTTTATTATCCTTCCCAATAACAGACTTCGATGCAAGCGGACAATTCAATGCAACAACATATGCGTCTCGATTGGAATGGTTTTTGCAGCACGATATCTCCTCCATCTTTGTAGCTGGCGGCACAGGTGAATTCTTCTCCATCGATGAAAAAGAATACGAGGCGATTGTTCAGGTATCTGTTGCAACAGTAATAGAGAAAGTGCCCGTAATCAGTTCTACAGGGAAGAGTGTCAAGGAAGGTATTCGGTTGGCGGCTATTGCTGAAAAGGCAGGAGTCAATGCTTTGCTCCTGTTTCCTCCCTACCTGACGGAATGCCCCCAGGATGGTGTTGTGGAATATGCCAAACAGATCATCAACAGCACCAGCCTGCCCGTAATCTATTACAACCGCGCCAACGGAACCCTGAATACCTCCAACCTGGAAAAGCTCGCTGCTGCATGTCCGAATCTCATTGGCTTGAAAGATGGCACCGGAAACATTGCCGAACTCAACGATATAATCCGAACCTTGGGCAACCGATTATCTTATATTGGGGGCGTGCCTACTGCAGAAATCATGGCGGAGGCTTATTTAACCATTGGCGTCAATACCTATTCTTCAGCCGCCTTCAATTTTGTACCAGAGCTCGCCAACCGGTTTTACAAAGCCCTGCGTGCAGGCGATAAAGCAGTTGTAGAGCAGATAACCAGGGATTTTTACATTCCGCTGGTGCGCCTGCGCAGCAGGAAGAATGGTTATGCTGTCAGTTTAATCAAAGCCGGTGCTGAAATCATTGGAAGACCAGCAGGAGCAGTGAGGCCTCCACTGGTGATGCCAACTGCCGAGGAATTTACCACATTAAAGGAAATCATAGAAAAGAATCAGTTATTGGAGCAGTGAGTGTAAATGGGTACTTCAACGGCTTACAACATTGTGACATATGATTTGAATTAATTTTCATATGCACAGTGAAATGGGCAGCGTACAATCATAATAACATCCTATACACCTCATTAATGTGTTTTTAGGCAACTATGTTCACGAGACTCCCGATATGATCAATAGTTATCTTGATTTCATCACCCGAATGAAGTGTGAAATTATTTTCAGGTACAATACCCGTTCCGGTCATGATTAAACAACCATGGGGAAATGAACATTCCCTGTAAACAAAGCTGACCAATTCTTCAACAGACCTTTTCATCTGACTGATGGTGATTTTATCAGAAAATTCAATGATTGAATTTCTTTTGATTTCCAGTTGAATCTGTGTATCCTTACCCAATGGTTCATCGGTCACAAAAATACACGGACCAACTGATGCGCAGGCATCGTATGTTTTTGCCTGTGGGAGATACAAAGGATTTTCACCTTCAATACTCCTGCTACTCATGTCATTACCAATTGTGTATCCAATAATTTTTCCGTTTGAAGTAACAACTAGTGTCAGCTCTGGTTCAGGCACATCCCATGTTGAATCCTTTCTAATCCTGACCTTTTCATGATGACCAACAATACGATGAGCTGTGGCTTTAAAAAACACTTCTGGCCGCTCTGCCTCATAAACTTTGGCGTAAAAATCAGCACCTCCGGCCACCAGTGATTCCTCCTGACGTCCAACTTTACTCCTGAGGTAAGTTACTCCACAAGCCCACAATTCTTGTTTGCCAATAGGAGCCAAAATTTCATTTTCATCAATTGAATATTTTTTTACAATATCTTCTGACGAAAGAAGTATTTTGATTTTCTCAAACAAGTTGTCGTCATTAATGAAATCATCCCAATTTTCAATATTTGCTTCAAATATACCAGCTTCGTTTTCAATCATCACGCCGTTTGCAGTTTTATAGACTTTCATATAAATATCTTTTAAATTATAAAAAATGAATTGACCATTTAATGTAGATCCCGAGTTACCTCATCCCCGGAGCCACCTTGTAAAATATCCATATCTGCTCCGAGGTGTGCCTGCTGAACATGATTAATGTACAGCCTAACATATCCTCTTGCTGCCATAGGAGTGGGTGGAATCCATTCGGATTTTCTTTTTTGCAGCTCTTCGCTATCAACATCCAGATGTAGTTTTCGATTCTCAACATCCAACTCAATCATGTCACCATTTTTCACCAATGCCAAAGTTCCTCCTATGGCAGATTCAGGTGAAACATGCAAGACAACTGTTCCTGCAGCAGTCCCGCTCATTCTTCCATCTGAAATCCGAATCATATCCGTTACTCCTTTACGCAAAAGCTTTTCAGGCAAGTCTACATTCCCCACTTCAGGCATTCCTGGATAACCTACAGGACCCACAGTTTTCAATACAATAACACAAGTTTCATCAATATCCAAGTTAGGGTCATCAATTCTAGCATGATAATCTTCCATAGATTCAAAAACCACAGCGCGGCCCCTGTGTTTCATTAAGTTAGCGGAAGCAGCTGATGGTTTAATAATGGCACCATCTTCACATAAATTCCCTTTAAGCACAGCAATTCCTGCATTATGCTGAAAGGGTTCTTCACAGGTGGAAATAACATCCCTATTGTAACAAACTTTGCTGGTGTAATTTTCATCCAATGTTCTTCCAGTTACTGAAACAGTATCAATATTCAAATAATTTTTTAACTCATTGATTACTATTGGCAATCCACCGGCATAATAAAAGTCTTCCATCAAATATTTTCCGGATGGCTTGAGATTAACTAGCAAAGGAATACTGCTACCCAACTTATCGAAATCCTCAAGAGTTAAATCAACACCAATTCTCCCTGCAATTGCCAGCAGGTGAATAATGAAATTAGTTGAACCTCCAACTGCTGCATTGACTACAATTGAATTTTCAAATGATTTCCTTGTAAGTATTTTTGAAAGTTTCAGATCTTCTCTAACCATTTCAACAATTCTTCGTCCGCTTAACTGGGCCATCACTTTTTTTCTTGCGTCAACTGCTGGTATAGCAGCTGCCCCCGGAAGGGTTAGACCCAAGGCTTCCACCATACATGCCATTGAAGAAGCTGTTCCCATACTCATGCAATGTCCCTGACTTCGGGCTGTTCCAATTTCTGCTTCTAAAATATCTTCAGCCGTATAATTTTCAACGATTGTTTTTTCCTTTACCATCCAGTTGAATGAACCTGAACCCAAACATTCACCTTTAAATCGCCCATTTAACATGGGGCCTCCTGGAACCACAATGGTTGGCAAATCAACGCTACATGCGCCCATTAAAGTACTTGGAGTAGTCTTATCACAACCGGTCAGTAATACTACTCCATCCAATGGATTAGCCCGAATACACTCTTCTGTATCCATGCTGGCCAGATTTCTGAAAAGCATGGTTGTTGGCTTCATGATTGTTTCACCAAGCGATGTCACCGGAAATTCTAACGGAAATCCTCCTGCCTCTACTACCCCTCTTTTTACAATTTCTGCAAAATCCCTGAGGTGTCCATTACAGGGGGTTAACTCGCTCCAGGTATTGCAAATACCTATAACGGGTCTACCACGAAAATAATCATTGGGATAACCCTGGTTACGAAACCAGGAACGATGAACAAATCCCATTTTATCATCTTTCCCAAACCATTCCTGACTTCTTAATTTTTTTTCCATGAAAAAAGCCTTTAAATATCTTCACTTGACCTCTCGCCGTTAACTAAACGGCTAATATTTAAAACATTTTTGTTCTTCAACTCTTCCGGCAATAAATGTTGAGGCATATTTTGGTAACATACAGGCCTCGTAAACCGATAAATGGCTGCTGTTCCTACAGAAGTTGATTTACTATCGGTTGTGGAAGGAAATGGTCCACCATGTACCATAGCACTGCAGACCTCCACACCTGTAGGGAATCCATTCACAATAACTCTTCCGGCAATTTGTTCAAGCAAATCAATTAACTCACCATAATCAGACAATTCTTCCTCTGTGCCATGTATAGTAGCGGTCAATTGACCTTTAAGTTTTTTTGCGAAGGATAGCATTTCTCCTGTAGTCTTGAGTGGAATTACAATTCCTGAAGGGCCAAATAACTCTTCGAGCAGTTGAGTGTTTGTTTCCAACACATCCATACTGGTTGAAATCAAAACAGGTATTGCACAATTATCATTTGCCTCTAACCTATATGAAGAGTGAGCTAATATTTCTACTCCAGAAATAGACATATAGTGCTCAATACCGGATTGATAGTTTTTTAAAATATGGGGGGTGAGCATAACGCCACCAACTGTTTTTTCAAATGCTTTTTTGAGTGCATTTTCAAATTCATTATCCTTTCCCAGAACGACAAGCAAACCTGGATTGGTGCAAAATTGTCCGACACCCTGCGTAACTGAAGTAGCATATCCTGCAGCGATTTCCCCTCCTCTTGTTTTCATTGCCTGAGGCAATACAAAAACCGGATTGATACTCCCCATTTCAGCATACAAAGGAATCGGTTCCGGCCTGGTCACGACAGCATCATACAAAGCTTTCCCTGCCTTATAGGAGCCAGTAAAACCAACTGCTTTAACCAAAGGATGTTTTACAAGTTCCAACCCTACTTCAATACCACTATCGAACAACATTGAAAAAACGCCATCTGGCATTTGAATTGATTTCGCTGCCTCAAGAATGATCTTTCCAACAATTGCTGAGGTAGCAGGGTGTGCAGGATGAGCCTTAACAATTACAGTACAACCTGCTGCCAAAGCAGACGCTGTATCACCTCCTGCTACTGAAAATGCGAGAGGAAAATTACTGGCTCCAAATACCACAACAGGGCCCAAAGGAATTTGCATGTAGCGTAAGTCTGGCTTGGGAACAGGCACTCTTTCTGGCATTGAAGTATCAATTCTCGCATCCAACCACGAACCTTCCGTTATCAATGCTGCAAACATTTTTAGCTGATTAACGGTTCGCATTTTCTCACCTTCAATCCTTGCAGCTGGCAGTCCGGTTTCGCTACAGCATACGCTGGTCAGTTCCTGTCCAGCATTGATTAATCCTGCTGCAATAGCATTTAAAAAAGAAGCCTTTTCTTTTCCACTTTTTTTTCTGTAAATATGAAAGGCAGCTGATGCTTTTTCTACTGCTTGATTTATTTCCTTCAACGTTGCTTTATGAAATCTGAATTCGTTATTGATTTGATTTTCAGGATTAAAGGAATAAAAAACCTCTCCTTCTGAACTTGAATCCTGATAACCAATAATTTGCGAATCCTGCTTCATAAATGATTCATTGTCTTGATTAGAATGCTGGAATAAATAATGTTTAAAAAAAGACCTGATGTAGATACACAAGGTCTTTTATCGTTAAATTAAAATCTGTATTTCTCTCTGCTGACTAAAGAATCTTTAAGTGATTAAACTTAAAAATCCTTTAGCAATTGCAAATATATTACCACACGCTATTGAATATCCCAAAATACCCGTGAAGAGATTTTGTCTCCACCAATAGCCGATGATGCTGCCTGATAGTTTTTAGTATTGGCAGAAGCTTCTACATCGGGATATGACATTCTACGGGCGAAACCTCCATTCAATTTATTATTGAAAAGATTCGCACTCAATACAGGAAAACCTGATCTTCTGAAATTCGCGAATGCCTCTGTTCCGTTTCTGAGATTGACTATCCAATACTGTGTATTGATCTGGTTCAAAGCATTTGTTGCATCATAGGCAACTATTGGATCGCTGAGGTAACCGTTTATTTCAGCTGCAGAAATAGGAGCTGTTCCCGGATATATTGAATAGGTAGCCATGTCTGCCTTTATGGCATCTTCGTAATATACTTTGGCTTGTGCATCACTTCCGGCAATCCAACCTCTCTTAGCTGCTTCTGCAAGTAGTAATAAGGTTTGTGAATAGGTTACATAAAAATCAGGAGCTGAGGGTGAAGCGACAGTCCAAACATTAATTTGCGAATAGTTAAGTCCCCCACCACGGGCACCCCTGTATGTACTTCCAGCCGCTGTAATTTGTGCATCTGTAACGCCTATGGGTACCCCAAACTGATTTGACAATACTGTATCAGGATTAGGCTGGGCAGCAACATTTCCGGGATTTGAAAAATTGGCGAGAATATTTTTTCCGCGAGGATCTCTCGTGGACTTCAAACGATTCACAAAAGGTTCTGCTGCGTAGTTAAACTGAGAGAAATTCCTTAACGCTGCATTATCACCCTGTGTGTAGAGTGTACCATCGTACTTTACAAAAGCATTATCAGCATTTGAAGTCATAACTCCACCTGCAAATGCTTCTGCTACAATTGTTTGAGCTTTTGCAGGATTAACTTTTGAATAACGCATTCCAAGCCTTAACATCAATGAATAGCCAAGCTTCTTCCATTTGGGTACTTGTGCTGCTGCATTAGCAGTCTTAGTAGAAGCATGCCCATTTATCCCATAAAACAGATCTGCACCTACAAAGTCGCCAGCAGGATTCAAAGCGCCTGTAGCTTCCTTGAGCTCTTTGTACAGATCATCATAAATTGCAGCGTCATCATCATACTTAGGAAAAAATATAGTCTTAGAATATGCCTTTCCTGCTTCTGAATAAGGCACATCGCCATAAGCATCAACAAGCCCCATATAAACCTGAACTCTCCATATACGCAGGATACTCTTTAAATTCTTTCGGGTTGTAGTGGTATCAAGAATCTCCAAAGCTTGATTCATATTTCTAATTGGCGCTGCATTTCCATTGGCACCTCCTGAGTAAGATTGCTCCCATTTGGGATTACTTACACCGTCTATATCTTCGTTAAAATTAAAACCGAGGTTTGCACCAGTATTGTATGGAGTTACAAATTGTTGAACAATGGTATGTTCTGCTGTCCAGGTGCCAATGTGTGTTCTCTGCGATCCCGAGAAAAGAAGTGCCGGATCAACAGAATTTACGGCATATGGATTCGTATTGATTGCTACAAAATCTTTATCGCAGCCTGCTGAAACAAAGACAGTGCCAATAAGGACCAGTAGTTTAATATTTTTTATCATGATCTTAGAATTTGACATTTAAAGTAAGGTTGTAATTTCTGGTTGTAGGCAGTGATGAATTTTCATAGCCTGCGCGAATATCTCCGGATGACTGAATCGCTTCTGGATCAAGCCCGGGCAAATCCTTATACAAAATAGCTACGTTCCTACAGGCTGCTGACAGAGATACTCCTTTGATGAACTTCAACATATTTTCCTTTTGAATCAAATTTGTAAAATCATATGCAATGGAAATATTTCTGAGCTTAACAAAATCAGACTTAAATGTAAAAGGGTCTCCTATCTGTAGGTTTCTGTAATCGGTATAAAATGTTTGCAGTCCATTTCCTGCAACCTGAATGGCAGTTGTGTTGGGCAATCCAGAACTTTCATATACAGCAGGGAAAACCAAACCACCTTCACGTCCTTGTAATGACAATTTACTATGCCCTTGTCTTGTCATATTCAAAAGAGTTGATGACAAAACGGTTCCACCAAATTTATAATCCAGATGGATACCTAAACTCAAATTCTTGTAGTTAATTGTATTATTCCATCCACCCACAAACTTAGGTATAGAACTTCCTACAGGTATAAATCCATTACCAACAGGGCCAGCCTGAGATTCCAATAAACGGCCATTATTGCCAACTACAATTTCACCTTTAGCATTTCTTCTGTATGTACGGGTATACAATTGGTTCATAGCCAAACCCTCTGTATACCTGATTTCACCCAGAAACTCATTACCTGTTCCATTAAAGAACAGCAGCAATCTTGTGCCAGTTGGGGTACCAACATCAAGCACTTCTGTTTTTAGATAGCTATTATTCCAGGAAGTTGTCCATCTAAATCCTTTTGACTGCAAAACTTTATATTCAATCAAGGTCTCAAGGCCACTATTTTTCAAAGAAGCCCCATTCTCTTTAAATGCAGTATATCCGGAAGCACTTGATAATGAAACATCTAGTATCTGATCTGTAGTTACCTTATCAAAAGCAGCAACATCAATCAACAACCTGTTTTTCAACATCCTCATCTCAAGACCAATTTCCTTTTCAGTTACTGTAAATGGAGCCAGTGAGGGGTTAGGCACATTGTTACCATTTATACTTGCCAGGGTCTGGTTATTAAATTGATTTTGATTGTAGTTATATGATAAAACTCCATCATAAGGATTTATACCAGCAATACTTCCCACTTCAGCCCAGGATGTCCTCAATTTACCATAGGTAAACCACGACGAATTTTTGAATAATTCAGAGAAAATAAAACTTCCGGATACTGAGGGGTAAAACTTACTATTGGAACTAGGATTTAAGACGGAAAACCAGTCATTTCTTCCTGTAAAATTGAGATAAAACATTCCTTTATAACCTAATTCAGCAAGTCCGTATAAAGAATTGATTCGGCTTTGCGAATAGCCATATGACTGTGACTTAACAGTTCCGTTAGGGATAGAGTATAAGTTTGGACCACTAAAGTTTGAAGCGCTCTGAGACATATTTTTAAAGTCAGAACGCAGTATGTTTCCACCAAAACTAGCATCAACAGAAAAATCTCCAAATTCCTTATTGCCTCCAATAAGGTAATCAGCATTGATATTGGTAGTGGTCGTTTGGCTTAAGTTATAATTACCCCTGTAAGTTCCGTCATTATTTGTCAGGACCTCTGCTCCAGTGCCATTAAGTGCATACCATTCCGAAAAATTATCCCCGCGGTCGTAATTAAAGCGCCCCATTGCATACAACCAATCGGTAATATCATATCTTAATGATGCTGTTCCTAGAAGCCTGCTTCGATCATCCTTGTATTTTTGTCCCTTTTGTAAAGTATAATACGGATTATTCATTGTTCCGAGAAACCCGTTTGTTTTCCACTCTGCACCAGCAGCATTAATGGCATTATCCCTATAGGCCTCAATAGGCGTAGAAATTGGCATCCGTGTGAAGAAATTCACTGGGCCATCACCCTGCGTTCCAATCTGTGGGGGGTTAATATAATCTTCATCAGCAAAATTCACATTAACCATTAACTTCAGCTTTTTTGCAATTGTTTGATTAAGACCAAGGTTAAATATTTTCCTTTTGTACTCGTTGTTGGGCACAATACCTTTTGAATTGGTAGTGGAAATGGATGTTCTGAAACTCCCATTAGCACCACCTCCTGATAATCCGAGCGTATTGGTTTGGTTGGTACCTGTTCGTAAAAACTTGAAGAGCTGATGAGGGTTGGCAGAGTAAGGCCTTGAAACGCCATCAAAATTGATTGCGGGTGTTCCATCGAGTTTTCCACCCCAACCAAACTGACCACCAGCCTGAATTTGTCCAACTGATGTAAATCTAGCTCCACTTTGGCCTTGTCCATATTCGGTCTGCACAATTTCATCCATGAAGTTTAAAGCTTCAAAAGTTGTATAGTTGGTAGTAAAATCGACTCCAATACCCTGGTTTTTTTGACCGGATTTGGTAGTAATAACTATCGCACCTCTGGCAGCTCTTGAACCATAAAGCGCTGCAGCTGCTGCACCTTTTAGGATAGTCATACTTTCTATATCATCAGGATTGACATTTGCCAAATTATCTCCTCTATCCCTTTGCTGACCAGCACCTTCTGCATTCCTTGCACCTTGGTCCATGGGCAAGCCATTGATTACAATAAGCGGGGAATTGTCTGCTCCGGCAAAACCTACCTGACCTCGTAAACGAATTTGATTACTCCCTCCAGCACCGGCAGCAGGGGGAGTGATGTTAAGGCCTGCAACCTTTCCTTCTAGGGATTCCATAACATTAATCGTTCGGTTTGTCACCAATTCACCTGTGGCTACGGTAGTTGCCGCATAGCCCAATTTCTTGGCTGACTTGGAGATACCAAGTGCGGTCACCACGACAGCATCTAGTTCTGTTCCACCGTTCTTTATCAGGCTTATCGCAATACTGCTTCTGTTGTTAACTGGAACTTCAAGGGTTCCAAAACCAATATTAGTAACAACAATAACATCGCTTCCGGTCGCATTAATACTAAATTCCCCGGCGGCGTTTGCGGAAGTAGCCTTTGTAGTACCTTTTACTGTTATGGTTGCACCTGACACAGGTTTCTTATCCCCATCTACAACAGTTCCTTTTACTGACTGTGCATAGATGCCAACAGTAATAAAAAAGGAAGAAAAAAACAGTAAACAAAAACGGGAAAAGCCAGGCGAAAATGCCTGCAGAATTAATTTCTTCATATTGGCAAGTTTTGTTTTTGGTAAAAGAGCTCAAGGGTCGAGCTCTACCGTACAATATTATTCTATTCATTGCTATTAAAACTTCCAATATAAAACGTTGTAGGATTTTGAACAGATTACAATATGTTTTTACTGATATTTATACAGTAATTTAAATACAAGTTCAAATGCTAACGATTGCTTGATGGGCCAATTCATCATTCGACAAGGTTATTCTTCTGAACTCAGGGAATTCAAGCACATCAATGAATTTTCACTGAGAAAAAACAGCACCATTCGGTTTAACGAATTTGTTGAATCCAAAACTGAATTTCTGCGCTTCCATTACATTATTGATGGCAAATTTGAATGGAGCATTAACGGAGAAAACTATACCTTATTTCCAACAGACTTTGCAATTATCTTGCCTGGTGGAGAACTTATAGCCCAAAAAGGATATCTCGAAATTGGCACTTTTTATACATTACAAGTCAGTATCAACCCATCAAATTCACGAGTAAAAACCCCATTCGGAGATTGGTGCAGTATCAACTCAACAGAACTGATGCTAATTAAAAAAATATTATTCCAAAATAGTTTACCCGTAATATCGAAATGGTCAGATGCTGGGGTAATTTTTTCACTGATTCACACTGAGCTAATCAATCAACAAATAGGGCATATAACAAGAGTCAATCATTTGCTGGATAAACTGATTATTGAGATAACCAGAAATTTAGCCCAACATAATATTTCAAGTCGGGATTTCCCCCAAACATTCCTTAAACTGGAAGAAGCTTTGAGAAATGATTTATCCCATCATTGGACTGTAGAAGAAATGGCAGCTCTCGTTGGACTCGGAACTACATCATTCAGTGCCAAAGTTAAGAACTACTCAGGCTTCTCTCCTATGAATTATTTAATAAATATCCGCATTTCAGAAGCCATCAAATTATTAAAAAAGAAGGAAGTAAACATGACTAATATTGCACTCGATTTAGGATTTTACTCATCACAGCACTTTGCTACAACATTTAAAAAACTAACCGGATATACACCCAGTGAGTATAGGAAAAATAATTTTAAAAAAGATTAACCTATGTCAGTCAAAAAAACTTGCATAATAACCATAGAAATTGGAACCAATGCGGTGAGGGTTGTTGCATTTGACCTGAACGGAAACACCATTGGAACAATGAAAGGAACTTATCCCACTTTTCATTCACAGCCAGACTATAGCGAGCAAGATCCAGAGCAGATATTAATCACAATGCTATATGTGTTGAAAAACCTGCTCAATGAGTATATACATCCACAAAAGATAATTGTGGAAAGCATTTGTTTCAGTGCTTCTATGCATAGTGTTATGGCAATTGACAAAAATGGCATACCTCTGGGCAATGCAATTACCTGGGCAGACAACCGGGCTAAGAAAGAAGCAGAAAAGATGAAAACTTCTGCAGACGCTAAAACAATTTACGAAGCCACAGGAACACCTATGCATCCTATGTCTCCTTTATTTAAAATAGCCTGGTTCAAGAATAACGACAAGGGGAAATTCAAGCAGACGAGTAAATTTATTCAGCTGAAAACCTATATCATACATCAGCTGACAGGGGAATATCTAATCGACTACAGTCTTGCATCAGCAACTGGATTACTAAATATTCATTCGATTCAATGGGAATCACAAGCATTATCATATGCTGGCATTGATAAAAGTATGTTGGCAGATCTTGTTCCTGTATTTGCCTCTGCAGGTAAACTAAAAAAGGCCTATCAAAATTCCCTTGGTATTGGTGCAACT
>JBDLTO010000331.1:0-10343 GCA_039805815.1 Bacteroidota bacterium
CATTGTTGTAACTGCGGTGAAAGACGGGTGTGGCTGAACCGCTCATAGGTGGTATGATCCAGGTCCAGTCTGCATGAATTTCTCTACCTTTTCTATTTTCCGTTTCTTCAAAATGAATGAATTGTTCTGCAGCATCGTGGTGATTAGAAATGGTAATGCCGGCTTTGTCAAAGGAAAACAAAACAGCACGGTTCAACTCAAGCATGGCTCTATCTTTCCAAAGGCTCCTATGATCACCAGTATCGAGCCCGAGCTTTTCTGCAATTGTCGGTAGCAAGTTATACCTGCTCGTGTCTCCCAGGTTTCTGCTGCCAATTTCGGTACCCATGTACCAGCCGTTAAATGGTGCTGCCGTATATTCTATTCCCCCTATTTCCAATAGCATATCTGAAATCAATGGCAAGCCATACCATTTTACCTGCATGGATGCAAACCAGGGATAATCAGGATGTTCGATATTTACGAGCATCTTTTCTGGCAGGTGTAGTTGGATGATTTCAGGAGACGAGCCGGGCCATTGAATAGCTTGTGGGAGCAGGTCAAAAGGACCGCCTTCAAACCTTATGCCGCTACTCTTACACCAATCAGTAAAATTCACCGATGCCGGATCACCTTTAACAGAGCCGTCTCTTTCCCGATGTCCGGCGAATCGGATCAGCTGGTGATTGAGAATACGCGGACCGGTTGGTTCATCGTGTTTTTTAGCTCTGAATATGGTTATAACAGATCGGATTTGTCCGTCATTGAATGCAAAATCTATATGTTGCTGTAGTGCATTGAATATCTCGGATGTTGTGTCCAAATCTCTTGCGTCAATTACCTTCAGGGTTTTCCAATACAGCCTGCCTATACACCTGTTACTGTTGCGCCAGGCCATCCTTGCACCATGTGTGAGTTCTTCGGTAGTGGGGATCCAGGTACCGTTTAGGCTGATTTCATGTTCAACCGCATCAAGTCGTGCCGACAGCATCTCTGTTTTATCGAGCTCCCTGTAGGCTGTTGTCAGGAAACCATGTGCTTTTTCCAGCAGCCAATTTTGTTTCACTTTAGCCTCATCAAGGTTAAACATTTTGCAAAGGTAAGTATTGGCATTGAATCTGAATTAATTGTTGAACGAAGTACTGTTTTAACGTTTAAAAAAAATGCTATACTTGAAAGCCTGACTTCTAAGGCTGATGCGGTTACCGACTATAAAAACCTTCAGCTTATCTGCAAGTTTTTACCTGATCAGAGCCTATAAGCAAAGCTAACAGTGAAATAAAAGCTGTTTTCAAGTTCCTCTTTGGTGGTTACCTGATCAATGGTTATCGTTGAAGGGTTAACGGGGATTACAAATGCAGGGGTAAATCCCATTCGAAAGCGACCAGTTGTGTACTGAATGGGTAAACTGAACTCGTAGGAAAGCAACCTGAACTTTGAACTGTTTTCAACAACAACTGTAGTATCTGCAGTTGGTGTGGTTCTTGGATTGCCTCCGTTTCCGCGACCAATACGCTTTTTGGTTTCCGTGTTTCTTATCTGGTAATAAGAGTTGAAGTATTGCTGACTTCCGCCAAGTAGGTAAACAGAAGGCATCAACCTCAACTTGCCTCCCGACGCATAAATGGTTTTGGAAAGATCTAATCCGGCTGTAAAATCTGTTGCAGCTCCAAACATTGTTCCGGCATTTGCTGTGATTTCAAATAACCGGAAATCATACCCAAAGTAACCATACGTACTTGCATTAATTTCAGACAAAACTGCATAGCTGCTGTCGTTGAATGAAAATAAACTTCCATAAATGCCCCAAAAAAAATTGTTATTATAATAGGCATATCCACCTGTAAGTTTAAGTTGATCTACCCGCTTGTCTGTTCCTTTCAATAAAAGGGATGCAGAACCTCTTATGAATAAGCCCGATTGGTGAAAGTATCCGGCTGCGGCTGTCAGGTAAGGCAGTGCCAGCGGATCTTTCCTGCCTGCATATATCCCGTCGCTCGTATAATTCAGGGAAACCCTGCCAAAAGACTGCTTAAAAACTTTTCTGTTGAAAATGGAATCATTTATGTTTTCATCTTGAGCATTTGCAACATAAAATAAATGGCAGCAGAAGATGGTGAGGAAGGAAATGGTATTTTTCATTGCCCATTTTTTTGTCTCCCTTTTTCAAGCCCCTGCACTTTTTCCTGCATTTTTGGCTGTTTTCTCTCCATTTCCTTATCCCTGTTGCGCATCCTTTCCATCATTTTTTCATGGTTGGCAAACCAGTTGCCTTCCATATCTATACACTCGCCTTCTCTTAAACGTAGCCGTTCACCTTTTTTGTCCCGGAATGCTCCATCCGGTTGAACAATGGTTCCGTTTTTAAGTCGGAGTTCTTTTTGTAGCCTGGTTCTTTTCTGGTCTCTTACCAAGAAAACTTCTTTGTTTTCCAAGTGCAGATATTGGTGGACCTGTTTTTTGTCTTGCAGTTTGATTCTGTTCTGGTCTTTTGTTTGTTCTTGTGCCTGAACAAAAGAAACTGCCAGAAGCATGATGGTCGCGGTCAAAAGTTTTTTCATGTGAATGAATTTATTTGACCCGAAACTATCAGCCCTGGCAGTGCCCGGAAATGATTTATATGAAATTATTCAGGGATTGTTATCAAATCCCAAAAAATCCAATTGAGTTATAATCTTACACTTACATTAAATGTGAATTTGATGCGAAAGGCTGCAGGCTTGTTGGTAACAGTTCCGCCAACCATGGCAGAAACAGCATGGTCTGCTGAAAAATCTGCGCTTATAGCAGCCAGCTGTTCTCCGGTAAGTTCCAGCGTATGTACACCCGGTTTGTCAAGAATCAGTTTATTGATACCGATGTTGATATCACCGATGGATACGTTGCCTGTAAGTTCTGTACCCGGATTACCATAGAAATTCTGGATTTCATAGCTAATGCTCTTTACTGAGAAGCTTTTGACCCTCGAAAGGTATTGTTGCATTTCCGGATCATTGCCTGCATCTACATTTAGAGGGACCCGTAAATTGTCTGGCGTGTTCGCAGTTACTGCGATGTCTAGGCTGTTAGACATTTTAATTGGAATAGAGAGAATGCCTGACTTAGAACAAGAGAAAAATACTAAACTGATGAAAATGAACGCAATACGTTTCATGGGTTTGGATTTAGGTGAAGATTTCACCTATTTAACGAAATTTTACCCATTTAATTATACTACAACTTCAATTTTTAAAGATTCTAGTTTTTGTCCGTCTTTCAGGTGGAGGGTGCTTTCACCATTCTGCAGTTTGCTGACTACAATCTGTGTGGCTATCCGCTCCTTCAGGCTTTCCACATGACTTATGATGCCTACGAGTTTGTTGCTTTCCACCTGCATCTTTTCAAGCATGTTGATGGCATTGTAGAGGTCGTCTGGGGAGAGGCTGCCAAATCCTTCGTCAATAAACAATGAATCAATGCGTACATTTCTGGAGGCCATATCACTCAATGCAAGTGCCAATGCGAGAGAAATGACAAAACGCTCACCTCCTGAAACACTGTCTATGGTTCGCCATTCATTGCCCATGTGGTTATCAATCACCCAGATATCATCTTCATTTTTACCGGTGCCCAGTTCAAGCCGGTAACGGTCCATCAGCACCAGCAGTTTTTCATTGGCCAATTCAAATAAGTGCCGCATAGTGATGCGCTGCACGATGTTGTTGAATTTATTACCTGTAGCATCTCCAATATACTCATTCAGGATATTGTGAATTTTTTCTGTTGATTTCAGTTTTTCAACTGTTTCAAAAAGCTCCTGTTGCTTGGTGCGATTTTCACTGTCGCTTCGGATTTGCTCCCTGATTTTGCCCTGGCTAACCAAGTTGATATGCAAGGCTTCTGAAGTTTTGCTGACAGAAACCAACAACTCTTCCATTGTTTGGTGAGGGTCATCTTCCTTTGTGATAGTCTCCAGCTGTAGGGCAGTTTGTGCTTTTTTCCCCAGCAAAGTGTTTTGAAACTGGTTGAGCTGGTCTATTTGCAGGCGTATTTCCTCAGCTTTTTTTGGATCTAAGATCGCGGAGCTGAAAGTTTCAACATCAACAAATCCTGCCAATTTCAGGGTTGCAACCAGGTTATTATAAAGTGTTTCTTCTTGCCTTTGTTGGTCAGCAAGTGTGGATGTGAGCATTTCTTTTTCAGTTTTCTTGGATTTTAGTGTTGCAGTTGCAGTTTGCCAGCTGGTAATGAGATCGTTCCTGAACTGCTGAATGTCTGCACCAGAAAATGCTTCCTTTCTTTCTCTGGCTTTGATATCAAATTGCTGCCTGGCCTTCTGCAAGCCTTCGAGACCTCCAATAAGGCTATCCAGGTGATGGGCAGCTTGTTGCCACTGCTGATGCCGGATGATATTTTGAACTGCCTGCTCTTCTCCGTCTAATGCAGCGTTAATCTCTAAGGATGTGGCATTGGAAAGGTGAACAACAAGCAAACCCTGTTGCAAACTGTTTTCGAGCGGTATACGTTCTGAATCCAGTTGTTGCAGTTGTTTGTTACAACTGCTAAGACTGGTCTCTGCAACAAGAATTTCCTTTTCCTCCTGAAAAAGTTTTGCTTTCAACAGTTGCACGGTATCAATTTGTTTGGTCAGCTCCATTTCGAGTGCATCATTGATGGGAGGCAGCATAGTAGCATAAGGATGGTTGGTAGCACCACAACACGGGCAGGCTTCACCCTCCTTTAATTTACTGCGGTGAATTTCCAGTGCCATAACCGCTTTATTGGCTTCAACTGCCTGATTCAGCAGGGCAGCTGTGTTTTCTGCTTCGCTGATTGCAACTACTGTCAGGGATTTTTTTTTGTTGATTTTTTCGCGGTCTGATGTCAGAGTTTCCTGATCAACGCGGATTTTTTCCATTTTTACCCGTATCTTATGCAGTTGTTCTGACTGACTGAAACATTGCTGCAATCTGCTTATTCTGACCCTACTTTCTTCTGCCGCTGTCAGCAAATCCTTTCCTGAGAGGTTTGCGGGTAGTGGACTGCCGCTTAGCAATGCTTCTTGTTCTAACTTGTAGGTCCGCAATTCATCGGCATCATTCAGTTTGCCTTTCAGCGCTGCCTGTAACCCCTCTGGCAATGCCTTAACAGCAGCAACCATCGGTTCACGGAGATTTTCGTACCTGGATTTAAGTTTAGTACATGCTGCGTCAAGACTGCTGATCTGGTTATAAAATCTTTCGAGCAGGTTGATAAAATCTGCTTCCGATACCGTTACACCAGAAACATGTTCAAGCTCCCGACAGCAATCGCTTAAAACCAATTGTTGTTCGGCTATCTCAGCTTTTTTGCTGTTTATCAGGTTCTCACTTCTTTTAATCTGATCCTGCTGTTGCTGCCATTCCCGCCATTGAGCACTATAGGGTATAGCCAAAGTATGCCTTTCCAGCAGATCCTTCTGTGGCGCCATTTCGGCTCTTTTAAGGCTGAGTGTCCTCAGTTCATCATCAATATCAGACGCGGTCTTGTTCAGCTCTTCAATGCGCTGTTTGGTGTCTTTAAGCTTATTTAAAACTGTTTGTGTATCAAGTAGCTGTGTTTTGGCAGAATTCAGTTGGCTGAGTTCTGTTTCCAGCTGTAAAATTTCTTCAGCTTCAAGAAGTTTGACATTTTCAAGTATGGCAGCATGTTGCCTGATTTGCTGCTGGATATCTTTGAACCGCTGGTTGGCAGCCATTCCGATTTCACGGAAGAGGCTTGTGCCAGTGATGATTTCCAACAGTTCGTAGCGCTCATGATTTTTTGCACGGAGAAACTCGTCAAATTTACCCTGACTGAGTACAATACCTTGGGTGAACTGTTCTTTGTTGAGTCCGATTATCTTAACAATGGCTGCCTTGGATTCTGAAACCTTATCTGTGAGGGGTTGGAATGCATCACCCTCCTTCCGGCTGATTTTGAGTTTGATTTTATCAGGGGTGCCGTTGCGGGTTAGACGCACCGACCAATGAGACTGGTAGGTAACGCCATTTACACTGAATGTGATTTCAGATAAGGAGTCTTTTGTTCCGCGCGTCATAATCGCCCGGTCATCTTCAACAGAAGACTCGCTGACGTTTTCCATTCTTGCTGTATAGGAATACAATGCCAGCGTGATAGCATCAAGGAGGGTGGTTTTACCGGCACCGGTTGGACCGGTTATGGCGAATAATCCGGCCCCTGTAAATTCGGGTCTGTCAAAATCAATGAGAAAATCTCCTTTGAGGGAGTTGATATTCCTGAAGCGGAGTTGGTGTATTTTCATCGTTAGCGGGTTAGGTCTGATAAAATGGATTGAAACAGTTCCATGATTGCCGTCTTCTCAGCGTCATCTTCCCGCTCTTTGATCAGTGAACTGAAAACTGCCTCCGGCTGAAGGTCGTGAACACGTTCTGCCTGCAATCTTGATGTATGAGAGCTGTTTAAGCGGTCGAGGTAGGTAACACGTTGCTGGATAAGTCTGATATTTCGTTCTGGTAGTGTTTCTCTCCAAGCTGCAATGGCTTCCATGACAGCAGGTTTGTAGGTGGTTTCTTCAATGGCAATGTCTAGCAGCACAGGCAGTTGATATTTGCAGCTGAGGCTCTTGATTTTTTGTTCAACCTCAGCGAGACTGCCTTTGACCTGATAGAGTGAACGTGTTTTGGGTATGGGAATAAAACTTTGTGTTATTTGTCCGTCTTCCAGTTCCAACCTGATGATTTTATGCGCATAATTATTTTCAGAAAAACCAAGTGAGATAGGTGAGCTGGCATAATGGATGCGTCCTTCCAGCACAGTTTGTCCGGTATGGATATGTCCGAGCCCGAGGTAATCAAACTGGTCAAGTGCATCGGCAGTGATGCCCAGCACGTTACCAATCTGAATGTCTCTTTCAGCTTCGCTTACCTGCATGCCCTGGGCATGCAAATGTGCCATGCCGATATGTGTTAAACCTGGGTGATCTCTGCGGAGCGCCTCTCCTGTATGACGGAAGATATTCCGCATGCCTTCTTGAATTTTTTCATCGATTGTTTTCGAGCTTTCCCCTTCTCCAACTTGCCTGATAAACCGGTCTTGCAAAAAGGGGATAGCTGCTACAATCGCTTTATTTTTGCCTCTTTTGTCTTCAACAGGAATGAATATTTGGTTGATTTTATCCAATCCGGGAAACTGTGCAACAACGGTTACTCCGAAATTGCTTAGCAGGCTTGAAGGGGTATCTAAAAAAGAGGGGGAATCGTGGTTGCCGGCAATGATGATGGCTTTGCAACCGGTGGCATTCAGTCTCGACAAAAACCTGTAATACTGCCGTGTGGCCTCATGTGCGGGGTTGTGCTGATCAAAAATATCTCCGGCAATGAGCAGGTAGTCTGTTTCTTCTTCCCTGATTTTTTCCAGGAGGAATGCAAAGAACAGTTCCATGTCTTCACTGAGGTCTTCCTGGTGCAAGCGCTTGCCCAGGTGCCAATCGGCAGAAATAAAAATTCTCATCGGTAAAAGGTGTTTTTAGGTGATTGGCTACATCCAGTGTCGGATGAAATGGTGGATGAGGTCAATATCTTCATCTTCCGTTCTGATTTCAGGCAGCATGATTTCTTCGCAAAAGGGTTTCCAGCATTCAACCTCCGGATCAAAGTATTCGGCAGTCTCCCTCCCCAGGAAGAGTTTGTAATCAAATTTTGGTCTTCCTACAATGACGTAGCCTGGGTAGTACCAACGGAATCCCTGTTCGCGCATAAATTCCACTTCGAGTAGCATGAGGAGTTTACCCGGACTAAACCTAACATACTCCGGGTCATAGAAGCTGACTTTGGCCATCACGGCATTTGCCCCCAGGTCTATGAGTCCTTTTGCAATGAGGCGGTCTCCATCTCTTACTGAAATTGCCCAGGTGTCGAATAGTCCGAGATTTTCTTCTTCACCGTAAAGACATTTAGACAGGCTATCATAACCATCAAAAGTGATCCAGGACCTATACTTTGCATAGAGTAAAACGTCCTCTTCCGGAATTTCATCATAGGATTCGATGCTGATTCCAAATTTTCCTGCCCGCCTCAGGATTTTTTTGTGGGAAGGGTGCACATTGATTTTGCTGGCATCATAACGCAGCCACCAAACCCTGTCCATTTCAAAGTTATCACCATTAAGCCAGTGGGTAACGGTGAAAAGGTTTTGGTACATGCGGTACCAGCCCCTGGCGAGGTAGTCGTCAAAGTCTTCCGGATTCAATTCATCCGGCTGTTCAGTGTAGTTGTATATCTTCATGCAAGAATCTGTCGGAAGCCATCGATGACAGACTGCTCCGGTTTGTGTACAAATATACCGCTGTTTCCTTCTTCTTGTATACCCCTGATGAAGAGGTAAATCACACCGCCAAAATCGCGACCATAATCAAAACCAGGCACACGCAACTGCAGATACCGGCTTGCAGCCAGGGTATACAAATGATATTGCAGGTGGTAGTTGTTGGCAGTCATGGCCGCAGACAGTTGCTCCGCACCGTATTGTTCAGGATTGTCTCCCAGGTGGTTAGACTTCCAGTCGAGGATATAATACTTCCCTGCATGCATGAAAAAAAGATCCATTTTCCCGTTCAGGATGCCTTCCATCTCCTCCCCGGAGCGGAGGTAAAACGGCGTTTCGGGGGGAGACAAAAGCTGGAGCATGTCTGTATTAAAAAGAGTCAGGGGCATATCAAACTCAAGTTCGTTGAGTCTGTTCTGCCAGCTTATCTCACTGAGGCAGAGGGTGCCGTTTGGCAGGAGGGGACGGGAGGTGATTCGCTGCAGCATCCTTAAAATTCCCTGTGCATAGTCAGTGTCTGTTTTTCCTGAAAGCCGCTTCAGTGCCCTTTGAACAACTTCTTCCCAGTTGCCCGGTTCGGTGAAGTTGATGTGTTCAAATACATAGTGCAGGAGGTTGCCTGTGTGGGCCCCTTTTTTCAATTGTTTGAAGATGAAACGGTTGTAACCTTCCAGCACAGCCTGAGGGTCTGTTGTTGTTGAAAATACTGCATGTTCAGGGTTGAGTGCACTGTAACTGGTTCGGCGCCACTTCAGCTGTGAAAGGCTGAAATGACTTGCCCGGGCATAAATCCGTTCCGGCTGTTCCTCATTAAGGGCCTGAGGTTTAGGGACAATGAGACCAGGGGTGTGAAAGGCTACGCCGGGTATGCCTGACTGGTTTGTTTTAATGGCCTTTGTAAAAACCCGCAAACAGGATTTTGAATACTTCGAAGCCATGTTGGCCGTAATCAGACACTGGTAACGTGCACGTGTTACAGCCACATAGAGCAACCTTCTGTTCTCCTGTTCCAACTGTGCTTCACCCCAGCCGGTTTCTTCACTGGTAGCTCGTTTTTTATTGATAACGATATATTTTCCGGTCTCTGGATGGCGGTAACTCAGGGTTTTGATATGCGGTTCTTTGGTAACCATATCCAATGCCGGTGCCAACACGATGTTGTACTCCAGGCCCTTACTCTTGTGGATGGTCACAATCTTAACGGCATCTTCATCGCTTTCAATGCGTTGTTCGTATTCATCACCTTCACGCAGTTCGCCGTCGATACTTCTTTTGAGCCACTGGATCTGTTCCTGTTCATCATAATGTTTTCTTTCGCTCACCTTATGGATAATCTCTACCAGTTGCAGGATATTGGATACCCGTCGTTCTGTTTGTCCACCCGACTGTTCCATCAGTAAGGGCAGTGCATGGTCTGATAAAAACTGGCGCAGCATTTCAAATACGCCCCTGCTTTTCCAGGTTTCCTGGTAAGTGCGAAAGCGCTGGAGGATGGCTTCCTCATCGGCAGTAAGCAGTGTTTCAGGTGTATACCCTCCGAGCGTTGTCAGGAGTGCCTTGTTGATGGATTTTCTGCTGATGTCTTTCACAGCTTCCATGACATAAAGCATGTCCAGGGCTTCACTTGTCTGCAGCAGCTTTGCGTCATCAATGGTGATGGAGGCTATACCATATTGCGCAAGCAATTCCTTGATCTGTTTGCCTTCCCTGTTCTTACGTACAAGGATGCCGATGTCTCCAGGGATGACGGCTCTTGCCGGTTTACCCGGAATTTCAATGGTGTAATGGTTGGAAAAAAGCAATTGGCTAACCAGTGCAGGTACTGCTTTCTGCAGCTCTTTCTTTTTGGCATGTTCTGAAATCAGAATGGGCGTTACTGGTTCACCTTTATAGCAAAGTGTTCCTTTTTTATTTTCGCCGGGAGACTGTACCGGGATGTATTTTATGGCATCGCTATGCTGTCTGAATGCAAAAGTGTCGAACTCAGGCTCTGGCAGGAAGAAGCTGTTCATGGCTTCGATGTAGTTTTTGCCAGACCTGTGATTGGTGTTCATGACATG
>JBDLTO010000332.1:0-19615 GCA_039805815.1 Bacteroidota bacterium
AAAAATATGAAAAAGTTAGTATCATTTGTGCTTATATGCATTTCGTTAAATGCAACAGCACAATCCATAATCAACGACATCAGTAATCCAGGATTCAGCTTGCAAGATCCTGTGGCAGATAAACTAGCTGAATTGGGAGCAGAGAACTACATGGTACTGGCTGCAGGAAAATCAATAGAAATGGCAGAGCAGGATGTAAAAAAAGCAAAATCTGTATGGCTCAATCACGTTAGCCCTAATTTCAACCTGAATGAGTTCAGTTTGGCGAGAACACTGGGTGTTGGCAACCAGATCAACTCATTCTGGCCAAGGTACAATATAAATCTATCCTTGCCATTGGGAATGTTTGCAGGAAATGGCAGTCTCGTTAAAAAAAGTAAAATAGCCGTGGAGCAGGCGAAACTGAACAAGGAAGCAGAAATTTTGAATATCAAAAGGAATATCCGAGTCTACTACCAAGATTATATAAGCAGTAAATACCTGCTCGCATTGCAGGAGTCACTGTTGCAAGATGAAAAAATATTGCTAGACAGGGTCAACACCATGTTTGAAAACAACCAGGTAGACCTTGAGGTATTTACTGCCGCCACCAAAAAATACAATGATCTCCTGGCCAAGAAAATCAGCCTGCTGAAAGAAATCAATTATGCACTTTACAACCTTGAAGGTATACTTGGAATGCCTCTTGAAGTTGCCCTCTCAAAAGTGATTGTTGTAAAACCCCAATAAAAATTGAAAAACAGGATCGCATACACATTCATATTGGCTTTGCAGTTGTTATTTTGCAGTGCACAAACTTCAAACATAAGGATAGCCACTGCTCAAGACAAAAAAGCCATTCCCAATGCCTATGCAGGAGATATTATTGTGAGCGGACCAACCCGCACAAATGGAAATAAAATAATCATTTCCGTAGGCGAGAAATATGAGGATAAAATTTTTCCAGGTACGAAAATTCTCATCAAAGGCGGAAAATATGATGAAATTTGGATTGAATGCAAAGCCAGCGGAAGCAAAAACAATCCCATTGTCATCACAAATTTTGACGGACAAGTAGAGACCAAGCATATGAAAATTGCTGGTATGAGCCATTTTAAACTAACTGGAAAATATGATCCGAAGGGGAAAACAGGCGACTCCAGATACCGAGGCCATGCAGTTGCTTATGCTTATTCGCAGGGAAAATATGGTTTTTTTATTAATGGCCAATGGCAGAACAACAGCAAGTTTTTGCTGGAAGTAACCTCCAAAAAAATCAAGGGAACTGAATCCCAACATATGAGTTCAAACTTTGAACTGGAATATATAGAATCGGGAAATGGTGGCTATTCTAATGTAATTAAGGCAAATAATGAAAAATACATCAGTGAAAATATAAAAATACACGATTGCTATATCCACGATACAAACGGTGAAGGCATATACATGGGAAACACATCCTCCAAGGGAGATCAGGGTGTTTTCAGAAATGTTGAAATATATAACAATCGAATCCTGAGAACAGGACTTGATGCGCTGCAGCTTGTACAAACAGCAGGAGATTCTAAAATACACAACAATGTATTGGATGGCGGAATGAAATGGCGTTCATCATTTATGGATAGTCAGGATTTCGGTGCTTCCCTAAGCTTTGTGTCTGGTGGTGTTGAGTTTTACAACAACATTATTATCAACGGAGGAAATGCCCTTTTTCAGGTATTTCTTGAAAAAGAAAACTGGTATAATCATCCAGGAAATTCAAAAGAAATTAGCATTGCAAATAATCTTTTTCTTTTTTCAAGATCCGGACTTGGTGCATATATTGGTCCGTACAAAGCCAACTTTGAAGAATTGACCTTAGTTATATCAAACAATGATTTTGTTGCCTCCGGATTTCAATACAACAAATTGCATGAGGACAAGGATGAGGCCAAGTACATGATAATAGGCGGCTACGCAGGTAAGGGGACTTTAAATAATAATAGATGGATGAAGGGAAGCACCAAAAAGGATTTTTTTTCAACAAACTTTAAATCTGGTTATTCAACAAGACAGAATGAGTCTGTCAAGATTGAACAGGTTGTATTTGAAAACTATTCGACTAATGGATACGGTTTCAATTTTTTCGAATGTTGGACAGACAAATTGAACATAGGTAAACAAAAAGGAAATCCAGTAAAATATGAGATAGGTGAGGTAGTAAGCTGGAAATCAAAAATCTATTTATGTACAAAACCCAATTCACAGATTGAGCCTGGCATTCATTCAGAATGGAACAAATACTGGAGATTATTAAAGTTTAACAATGGTAAATCCTATTACCCAGCTGATGATGTAAGAGTAAAAAAGGACAACTACAATTTCAAAAAACAAAGAGGAATCAATTAAATTCTCATTTCCAAACTGTAAAAAAACCACCAGTCATTCTCAGAGGAAGAAATTCTGCCAACTTACAGTCCAGTTGTTGTAGTATTCTTATTCTTCTTGTTAATAAGGAAAAGGGGAATACATCTTCAATAAAATTGGATTTCCCCCAATGTGAAATGATGAAACCTCCTTTGCTGGCCAAAGCAGAGAGTGATTCAATTGTAAAAAACTGAACATGAGATAAATCATCTGCATCACTTTGCACAGTTGTTCCTTTGTAACCGAGTATGTTTTTTACTCTGTTCAACCACTTCCAACACAATGGAAAATGTTTCATAATTGTCTGCACTGGTCTTGTAACAAGCAATTCTCTACCACCATTTCCATTAGGCACTGTTACAATCAACACTCCATTATCCTTTAAAATTAGTCTCAACACCTTTAAAACATCTCCGGGCTGATGAAGATGTTCTAATACTTCACTGCAAATTATCGCTTCATACTGTTGCCCATCTGCCACCAATTGTTCTGCACTCCTTACTTCAAATCTGACATTTGATAAATTATTTAGCGACCGCGCTTTCCCAATAGCTTTCTCACTCACATCAACACCAAGTACATTAAAACCTAAGGCCCCCAAACTCCTGCTGATAATGCCATTACCACAACCAATATCCAACACCTCAGCTCCATTTGTAATGGATTGCTTCAACATTGAAGAAATGAACTTTAAGCGCTTTTGATCTGTGTATTTTTGAAATTCCATAATTAATTATTTAAACACTACTTTTAAACATCTTTTTTATTAACTTTCATCATCTTCGAGTTATAGGTCAATTAAAAGATTATCCTCGCTTTTGAAAAAAGATAGTTAAACAGAAAATCATAAGATACAACTTCAGAAATACTTTCACCCAAATGCCTTGCAAGTCGATCAGTCACATTCAACAAAAGTCCATTTTCCCAATGTTGAATCAATTCACTTGTGCCATCAAGCTCTGAAGGAAGTACTACATTTAACATATCCATGGATTCCAGCGTGGCGATGGACAACCCCTCCCACAATAATTGTAAAATACCTGTACTCCCATACTTTTCAATTTATCAACCCTTGGTCCACAAGTAAAAGACAAATTAAAAGATTCCACAGCATTCTTATCCAACTTATGTGCTAAAGTCATCACATACGACTCCCCTACTCCAATTAAACTCTGCCGGATCACATTTAAAACCCTGATTGGCTTTGTTATACTCACAGACAATTATTTGGAATTGATTTGCCAGCCATCAGGAAGTTTTTCAGAAATTTCAATATTGTCAAACTCCTTGCTTTTTCTTGCACCTACTACTTTTGCCCATTCAGCCATTTTTTTGATTCCTGCGGCCAAATCAATTCCTGTAGGTGCTCCAAAAACCCTGTGAGCCTTGGCATGATCTGCATAGGCATGCATCACCTCGTTTCTTGCTGCAAGATAATTAATGTTTGCTTCAACATTGAAATGACTGCATACTACCTGAGCCAACTCATTGACTGTATATGGCTGGTCAGCACCAATATTAAAAACTTCATTGTATGCAGCGGGTATATGAACACATTTTGCAATGGGGATTGCCACATCATCTATGTAACTGAAGGCCCTTGTTTGCATGCCATCACCAAATATGGTCAATTGCTTACCCTGCATGATCTGATTCATGAAAATGCCGATAACATTTCTATATTTATCCCCAATATTTTGATTTTCTCCATAAACATTGTGGGGACGAAAGACTACATAATTTAAACCAAACATTTCGTGTGCAGCTTTCAAATCCATTTCAACTGCATACTTTGAAACCCCATATGGATCTTCAGGTTCAGGCTTTAGGGCTTCTGTCATTGGCAGTTGCCCTTTACCATAAACTGCAATGGAAGATGTGAATACAAAACATTTTACTTTATGTTTAACCGATTCATTGATGAGGTTAATACTACCAACAAGATTGGTATTGTAATTAAACCTTCTGATAAAGTGCGAAAGTCCCTCAGCTGCGTATGCAGCAAGGTGATAAACATATTCAAATCTGTACTGCTCAAAAAGACGTGTTACAAGCAGGTGATCTGTAACACTTCCTTGAATAAAATGTGCACCTTCAGGAATGTGATCTTCAAAGCCACCACTGAGGTCATCAAGCACAATAACTTCAAATCCCATCTCAAGGCAATACCTTACTACGTGAGAACCGATAAATCCGGCACCACCTGTCACTAACACATTTTTTTTCATATTATATCTTTTGATGCTTATAATTTCTCTATCCATCGACTGTACCACAATTGAAAAGAAAGTAACTGCCACAGTTTCTGAAACTGTATCTTTTCACCCCGGAGGTATTGATCACGCAGAAAAACAATTGGACCAGGATCAAACAAACCTGTTTTAGCTAGCTTCTCAGTGGATAAATAATATTCCAGTTGCTCTTTCAATTCATCTTTAAACCAAACCGTAAGTGGAGCTATAAATGGTTTTTTAGGCCTCTCCATCAATTCCCTTGGAATATGACGATGCACCACCTCCTTTAGTAACCATTTCGTTTCACCTTGTCTGATTTTGAATGATCCAGGCAACTGAGTAAGTAATTCCACAAGGTTTACATCAAGCATTGGTTCCCTTCCCTCCAGTCCTACAGACATTGTAGCACGGTCAACTTTATTGAGGTTGTTACTCACAAGAAAAGTTTTAAAGTCCAGCGCAAGCAAGTCATTGATGACATCATTACGGTTAACTGTATTGCGGGTTCTATCGAATTCCGTTACATAACGATCAAACTCAACACCAAGAAATGAACTGACTTCCTTTTCAGTTATATACTGACTGATGTATCTTACTGCCTGAATAGGATCTTTTGCTTTCCAGATGAGTTTTAGCTTTTCATACCGTGTAGCAAAATTATAACTGTTCCTGAAAAAAGGAAGATGATCAGGATTTATCAATGACATAGCATTGCTCATTACCGCCTGAAGCCAATGTGGTAGTGAAACAATATAATTTTGTGCCTGTATGAACTTGTTATATCCTCCGAAAATTTCATCGCCTCCATCAGCACTCAATGCCACTTTTACCTGCTTTGACGCTAGCTGACTAACCAAAACTGTAGGCACAGTTGAATTATCTGCAAATGGCTCATCATAAATATCTGGCAAAAGGGGTAATACTGCTGCTGCATCTTTGGCAGACACATACCATTCGGTATGATCTGTTCCAAGAAAATTCGCTATTTTTTTTGCTTCAGGAGCTTCATTAAAGCTGGCTTCCTGAAAACCTATTGTAAATGTTTTTAGCTTTTCTGTTCGTTCAGATTGCAGAAGGGCTGCTACACTTGAGCTATCGTATCCACCACTTAAGAAAATCCCTACCGGAACATCAGAAACCATGCGGTAGGCATATGCCTTTTTCATGACAGATTCCGTCTGAAGTATCGCTTCGGTATCACTCAGCGTTAATTTTGGCTTTGCATAAAAATCATCTATGCTCCAATAACAAACCTCATTTTGAAGACCAGATTTCAAATCAATTGACATCCAGTATCCCGGTAATAATTTTCTGGTGTTTTTGAAAATAGAGTATGGTGCCGGAATATAACTATACTGAAGATAAAGCGCCAGGCTGCTTGTATCAATCTGTTTCTCAAATTGTGGATGCCTGTGAAATGATTTCAATTCAGAAGCAAAAAGTATTAGCTTATTATGGCTGTATATGTGCAGGGGTTTAACACCAGCCCTATCTCTAGCTAAAAAAAGTTTTTCCTGCCGACGATCAAGTATAGCTATGGCAAACATCCCGTTAAAATGCAAAAGCATGTCCATGCCCCATTTGTCATAACTCTTGAGGATTACTTCGGTATCGCTGGAAGATTGAAATGTATAACCACACTTTTCCAATTCTCCCCTAACCTCCATGAAATTATAAATTTCCCCATTGTAATCAACAGTATAATCACCAAAGTGCATTGGTTGATGACCAGATGGTGATAAATCCAATATGGATAATCTGCGCTGGCCGAAACCAACCTGAACATTAGGAAAATCGTATATTTCACAACCTGTGTCATCCGGACCTCGATGAATTAATGCATCGGTCATCTGCTGCAATACTGAAGCAGATGTTTGTTTATTATAATCCAGGAAACCGGCTATTCCACACACAACTTAATGATTAAAGGTAATTTCATTATTGAAATGCCACAAGATGCCTTTCCAGAATGATTTCAAATGTTGAAACTGTTTTTTTATAATGAATTTCAGGGTGTTTTTGGGGACCGTGAATAAACTGAAATACAGGAGAAAAACCGAACGCTGAAAAAAACTCATGTTTCTCATCATGAACAAAATGCGGTTCCGGGTATGATAAAACGCCTTGAAGGGACTCTCCTTTCCAGTAGTCATTGATTCCTTGTGGTAGATAAGAGACTTGGGTTGATAATAAATCTTGTAACCCGCCCGTTTAATCTGCTCACTCCAGTCCAGCTCCTCATAATAAATGAAAAACTCATTGGGCAACATACCAACTTCATCAACTACCTTTTTAGGGACCATCATGCCACCTCCATGAGCATAATTTGTTACCCTGATTTCTTCATATTGACCATTATCCTTTTCCCTACAGCCAATCATACTATTTCTACCCGTAAACGGATTAATGAGGTTATACCCCGCATACTCTATTATTCCCTTGTGGAAAAAATAATGGAATTTGGGACTTACCATCCCGGCATCTGAATATTGCTCAAAAACCTCAATCAATCCTTCAATCAATCCTGGCGTAAATTCAGTATCGTTATTCACGATAAACAAAAAATCACCTTTAGCCGCACTGATACCAATATTATTACCACCTGTGAAGCCCAGGTTTCTGCTATTGCATATCACTTTAACATCCGGATTTATAGCCTTGAATACTTCTGTAGGATCTTCTTTTGATCCATTGTCTACAATAATAATTTCAAGATTGGGGTACGTACAATGTGCATTGATTGACCTAAGAAAATCACAAGTTATCGATGTGGTATTCCAGGTTAATGTAACTATAGAGACAAATGGAGAAGAGCTTAAAGACATCTAAAAGACAAAATTAGGGTACGTAAAAGTAATTATAATGCTCACAAAATCAAACAATTAATTCATGCGTCCGTCTCTTGGAACAATGCTAACGGGGTCAGCATCATAATTTTGAGATCAAGCAAAAATGATCGCTTCTTTGCATACAGGATATCCAGGTTAATACGCTCATTTGCAGACATTTTCTCATAACCCCGCTTTGTAACCTGCCATAATCCCGTAATTCCGGCTGGTGCCATGAATCTTGGTACAAATGCATTTGTTGTTAATGATGATGCCTCATAAAGCGGTAGCGGCCTATTTCCCACAAGTGACATATCCCCTTTAATCACATTAAACAATTGTGGCAACTCATCTAAACTTGTTTTCCGCAAGAACTTGCCAACTTTAGTTATGCGCGGATCATTTATGATTTTTAAAAATTTAGCTTGCCCATTTTCAGAAGCATCATACTGATTGAGGTGATTGAGTGAATCAATTAACAAATCAGCATCCATACACATAGTTCTGAACTTGTATAACTTAAACACTTTATATCTACATCCAGCTCTCAAAGAACTATAGAACACACTCCCACCCGAATCAAGCTTAATTGCAATAGCAATAAGGACCAGAATTGGAAAAGAAATAGCAATAAGTACTATCGAAATCAAAATATCGAGGGCTCTTTTAAAGTATTCAGTCTGATACATTTGTCTGAACTCTTCCTTTACAACTTGTTCCTTATCCAGATGTGGAATCGGAGGGTGATTCTTTGCCTTTTTTAAAAATGAAACTTTATTTGCAATCAATTCAAAATTTTCATCCATCTCCATAACGTCATCAATCATCTCCTTTTGGGAAAGAGATTGAGCCAATTCCTTCGACAAATGCTTAGCATTGTAAATTATTGGAATTGCAGCACACCTCTTCATTGCTTTTAATGAGACAATGAAAGAGACAAATTCTGCCCTGTGAAAGGGAACGTCAATTAAAACAGCATCAGGTATTGGAAGTAATCCGGATGAGGACAAATTTACAATTCTCAACGCCTGATCAAAACTATTTACCGGAAGATCAAGATCCAATTGCAAATCACCGAAATCATTTGCAAGCATCGATTCCTTAATATGAATGAATTTCAAAGAATTGAATTTTTCATTGATACCCAGAGAGGTATGACCAATTTCATCCTCAAAAAAGGCAAATAAGTTATGACTTGATGTACTCATGGAATGGTGGATTAAATGATTACGGCCTTATCTGAAACCCTAAACTCACTGGCATCAACATTTTATCTATGTGTTGCAACAGCAGCACAGGATTGAATGGTTTGAGAAAAATTTCATCTAGCTTAATTCTGGACAATCTTGATAATAATAAATTTACGTCTGATGATGTCAGCACGATAATTGGTTTATCATGTATCGAACTTGATTTGACATGTAAAATAAAATCTATCGCATCTTGCTCAAATAAATCCGTGTCAATGAGAATCAAACTCAAGGTTGGTTGCTCCTTAATCATCCTTAACCCGGAAAGAGGATCTGCAGCCAGGAATACATTGTATTTGTCTGACAGCACTGTTTTCAATATATAATTAAATGGCTTATTGCCATTGATACTCAAAATAGACCTCCTCATAGACAGTTTTGGTTTTGGCAATTACATGAGACTACAGCCAATATTTATTGACCATGGCAGGAATTCCAAAAAGGATACTGAAAGAGGTTTTACCAGGATTGGACCAAAACGGTTTTAAAAAGAAGATTGGATAGCTTAATTCCTATTGAATAAATCTATACAAATATATATATACTTTATATTAAAAAAGTTCTGAGATTGTCATTTAATTATCAAGTTCTCCAAAACTTTTAATAACAGAATGCTATACAATGAGAATAAGTTGCAATTAGCAAAAGAATTCTGCCAATTGCAACCTTTGAATGTAATTTAATTGCCATTTACCTCAAATTGGGTATGTTTGGCAGGTATATGCACAAAAAATAATCCTAAACAGACCAGTTGAAGTATTGCTTGTTATTGTGGTAGCAAATATCAGTAACCATTTTACCTATGGACTTAACATCATTGGGCAGTTCTCCTTTTATAACTTCCTCTCCCAATAAATTGCACAAAATTCTCCTGAAATACTCGTGTCTTGGGAAAGAAAGAAAACTTCTTGAATCAGTAAGCATCCCGACAAACCGGCTTAACAAGCCCATATTGCTTAAAATATTAAGCTGATTAATAATTCCATCCTTCTGATCATGAAACCACCAGCTGGCACCAAACTGCATCTTGCCGGGGAAAGAGCCGTCATTAAAATTCCCAATCATTGTTGCCATTACTTCATTATCGGACGAATTGAGATTATACAGAATTGTTTTGGCAAGTTTATCGTCTTGGTCAAGGTTATTTAAAAACTTCGACAAAGGTTTACCATGATTGAAGACGCCAATGGAGTCCCAGCCTGTATCAGGCCCCAGTTCTTTCATCTTCCTGGTATTGTTATTGCGCAATGCACCAAGGTGAAATTGTTGCACCCATCCCTTAGAATGATCCAGCTCTGCAAATTGGATAAGCATTGCAGATTTAAACTGACGAATCTCAAATCCAGTCAATGCTTTTCCTTGCAGTAATTTGCTGAAAATCCCATTCAAATCATTCCGAGAATAATCTTCTGCATAGATCTCTTCAAGACCATGGTCAGAAACAGAACAACCCATTTCAGCAAAAAAATCATGGCGCTGAGTGATTGCGTCGAGGTATGATTGAAAGTCATTGATTTTGATGCCAGCAACAATTTCCAGTTTTCCGATATAAGTTAAAAAAGATGATACATCAGTTACTTCCATTGTCTTATCTGGTCTGAATGCCGGTAACATTTTGAGCCCTAAATCAGATGACTGCATCGCTTTGTGATAAACAAGATCATCCAACGGATCATCAGTTGTGCATACCAATTGCACATTCATCCTCCTTAATAAATTCAAAGTGGAAAAGTCAGGTGTATGCAACAGGGAATTACAATGCTGGTAAATCTCTTGTGCGTTGGAAGGCGACAATACGTCTGTAACCCCGAAGTAACGTTGTAACTCTAGATGCGTCCAGTGATACAATGGATTTCTCATAGTATACGGAACCGTTTCTGACCACTTCTCAAACTTTTCCCAGTCTGTGCGCATACCTGTGCAATAGCTTTCGTCAACACCATTGGCGCGCATGGCCCTCCACTTATAATGATCTCCGTGCAGCCATACCTCACTTAAATTGTTGTACTTTCTGTCTTCTGCAATGTCTTTCGGACTGAGGTGACAGTGGTAATCAATAATGGGCATGGGAGCAGCATAGGTATGGTACAACACCTTAGATACTTCATTGCTCAGTAAGAAATCCGCGTCCATAAAGTTTTTCATATCCCTGCTGTATAATTTTCTAAAATTGAAAATATTTTATTTTCTGATAAAGACGAAACCAAATTAGTTAACTCTTGTCCCAAACCATCAATTTGAGATAAATCCATACCCCACTTTGTTTCATCAGTAATGAATGTTTCAATATCATCGATCTGTATTCCCTCATGAAGAATAAATGCTGCTAACCCAATTAACATTGCTCCAGGCAGTTTTTTATACCGGTCAGTATACTGCTTGATCAGGGGGATACACCTCACTTTCATTTTAAGTGCGAATTGTGCTGAAATACTTTTCCACTGATGCTGAAGATAAGGGTTACTGAAACGGTCAAGCACATTTTGCGCAAACAAACCTGCTTCTTCCGGAGAAATTGACTCGCCCTGAATGGAAGCAACTATTTCTTCCAATGCAAGTCTTTTGATATAAGCAGAAACAATTGGATGCTGCATTGAGTCCTTGACATAAATAAGACCGGCAAGCATGGAAACACCACAAGAAAAGGAATGACTTGCATTCAAAAGTCGGAGTTTTAGTTCTTTGAACTTTTCAATAGATGTAACCAATTTGCAACCTGCTGCATCATCACAAAATGAAAGCACCTCCATCACCCGCGGCTCAGCTGACTCGATAGCCCAAAGTCCAAAGGGCTCTGCCATTATCATAAGCTTATCTCTGTATCCTAAAAAGGCTTCGGCCTTTTGTTGGTCTTCGCCACTGAGTTTTCCTGGAACAATCCTATCAACAAGCGTATTACAGAAAAAATTTGCATGCAATAGCCAGTCTTCAAAGTCGGCTGATAAATTATTGAATCTACTTAGCCGAAGCAATACCTCTTTCAATACATCAGCGTTGTGCTCAATCAATTCAGCCGGGATGATAACCAGACCTTTTGATTTATCCCCATCAAAGTGTTTAAACCTGTTATAAAGAATATGCAATAAGCGACCAGGGAAAGATTGCGGGATAACTTCAAGAATCAGTTCTTCCTGATAAATCATACCTACTTCCGTAGTATTTGAAGTTACAATCTCCAGATCTTCTGAAGTAGACAGACTCAATACCTGACTCCAATCAGTTGCTGCAGACAATACCCTACTTATGCTGTTATTGATCCTGAACTCTTCAACGAGTTGTCCATCACGAATACCCCTGAAACAAACCGTGTAAAGACAATCCTGCTCATTAAATTCATCCACTCCAGCACCTACTGTTGATTTCACAACAACAACCCGTCCATTAAACAAACCTTTATCGTTTGCCTCCTGAATATACTGGTCCGGAAGTCCTCTCAAAAGCACACCTGTTCCGAACTGCAGTACTTTCTCAGGCAAGAAAAACTGGTCCTCTCCCGGCAGGAACAAGTTCTCTTTCGCTTCAACCGTGGCTATCAAATCCCTATTCAAATTTTTCATGACTTTACTTTAATTCAGGGTTCCATTTGGCACCAAACAACCACTTTACGCCAATTTTTTCCTTTTTCAATGAACCAGGAAGATTGTTTTTGAACCATGCATAATCCTTTCCATCCTCCTTATGACAATCCGCATAATAGACCCGCCTGCCCCATTGAATGGAATTGGAAGTTGGAACAAGATAAATATCTGCATCTTTCATATTTGCACCAAAAAGGCAATCAACCAAAAAAAACTGTGCGTCCCGGTGATAACGGCCAAGCATGAACCCATCGTATCCGATAAACCTGCAGTTTTTTAAAACAGTTTTAGAGTCCTGATGTCTTGACCCATCGTGCCATATTGCTGCTGGGCCTGTTAGTGTTATAAAGAGACAGTTTTCTGCCCAAGCCCAGCCACGCGGACAATAAAAATCAACTCCACCTTCCATGATACAATCCTTGAAATACCAGAGACCGCTGTCAACTTCCCATGGACTAACTGTATCACCGCCAAAGGCCCTGAATCTGCAATTTACTGCGCGCAATCTTGTTGCGCCGTTCATAGTCCGTAAAGCCATCTGGTGCCCGTCTTTCCGAAGTTCCTTTATCTTCTGGCTGCCTGTGTCTGAAGCACAATAAAAAGATTTGGGTTGAAAATCAAAGCCAAAACTATTGGTTATGGTAATATTACGCAAGGTAATATCTGATGCCCCTACATTAAGTGTTGCCACTCCCCAGTCGTCTGTATGGCCACATCTCCATTCGTCTCGGGCAATGGAAGCGGTAATTATTGTAGTTTCCCTGTCTTCTCCTTCTATGGTTACTTGAGGCTTTTCAAGATAAACTTTCTCCTGATAAATACCAGACTTCACATAAATAGTTACAGGGGCTGCATCAAGTATACTGTTTAATGCTCCCTGAATGGTTTTATAATCACCTGATCCATCTTTGGCTACAATTATTCTCTTATCCGCAGCATGAATATCCAGACAAAACTGCAACATGAAAAAAAGTGCAAGCCCCCCCCTAACACACTTCATAATTTTAGTTTTTTGTTTGTTTCAACAACCAATCAACCAGCGCTGTTACCGCACTGAAATTTTCAAAATCGGCAGGCAACCTTCTTCCGTCCAAATATTCATTGTAAATCCATGGGTCTCCCAAAGCAAATACGGTTCCTTTACCCAACTTACTTATTGCCATAATAGACTGTCCGTCTTTTGAAGCAATTTCCTGTGCAGGTCCGCTTAATTTTAAAGTACTCAGCTCCTTGATAAAAAGCTTTTTAGTTTTCCCAAAAACAGGCGAACCTTCAGGAGTATTCACTACGCCCATTTCAAACTGGTCTTTCAAAACAGGATTGAACAACACCTCGTTAAATTCAATCCCAAACATTTTGGAAAGTGTATTGAATTGTTTGATTTCATTATTAGATGAGTCATTTCCTAAAAGCACGAGAACACCTCCATCAGCAACCCAATCGCGGATGGTTGCAGCATCCATCGGATTCATGAAGTTTGGCTTCGCCGTTTCTTTTTGGGTATCCGGATCAACCATAATATAAATGCTGGCCCCCTTCAATGATGCTGCTGTTGGTTGGGCTGAAGCCAGCACAGTTTCAGCACCATATTGCTGAAATATCTTGCCGAACATGAAATACCCGCCATTGTCACGTTCATCCCACACATAATGCCATTTTTCCTGTTTGCCGGATGGTCCCAAACGCCATTCATTGTTAAAATAATTATCCAGGTATACTTTTTTCCCTGCTGCTACATTTCGTTTTACACCAAACTCCATTTCAGCTGCGCAGAGGATGAAAGCACCCATGCCTTTGGGATCATTGTTGATAACGGGTTCGGACATGTAATACGCAAAACTACCATCTCTGTATGGCTTTCCGCCAAGTCCGGATACAGATACCGTTCCTTTCAGGTGAACTGACCCAGCAGAGTCTAAAAAGAAGGCTTTTTTAATCCCAGCATATGCCTTATCAGCTGCATTGTGATATTGAGCCGGAATATATCCAAGTCTGCTTGCTCTGGCAAGTGTATAGCAAATCATACTGGAAGCAGAAGCTTCCGGATAATTGGGCTTTTTTCCAATCATATCCACTATATCATACCATAAACCGGTAGCGGGATCCTGAACCTTTACCACAGCTTCAGAAAATCTGTTCAGGATTCCAATCAATTCTTTTCTTCCAGGATGCGTTGCAGGAAAATGCTCTAAAACATCAACCAGAGCCATACCAAACCAGCCCAAACTCCTTCCCCAGAAATGCGGAGAGACTCCAGTCTGCTTATTCGCCCAGCGTTGCTCTTTACTTTCATCCCAGCCGTGGTAAAGCAGTCCAGTCTTTGCATCACGTGCATATTTTTCCATGAGCCTAAATTGCAGGACGATATCATCATACAATGAATCTTCTCCAAATACTTTGGCATATTCGGCCATGAATGGCTGCCCCATGTACAAACCATCCAACCACATCTGATACGGATAAATATTTTTATGCCAGTACCCCCCCTCTTTAGTTCTTGGATGCGTTAACAACTGATTTCGCAACAACTGGATGGCCTTCTTGTACTTTTCCTTTCCTGTTACCTGGTACAGCATCAGCAAAACTTTACCATTGTTGATATGATCAATATTGTACTCATCCTTCTTATACCCTTTAATTGAACCATCTTCTCCCACATAATGATCCATTGACCGCTGAATATAAGTAAACCATTTGCGTTCACCGGTAGCATTCCAAACCTCATCCATCCCTTTCAAAATAACCCCCTGATCATATCGCCATTTGGCTAGTTTATCTCCTTCCAGCAGAAATGAATCCGGCCAAAGTCGCATTGCGGTCTCAGACATAAGCTGACTCAATGGCTTTTTTGCATTCGAATATGAGCTAACACCATCGATGGTAATATCAGCTGTTTGTTGTGAGAGGATTGGCCTGGCAGGGTCCTTGATATCCAGCTTGATATTTTTAAGGATGATATTATTTGCTTCCTGCATTTCAATGCCCTTGACCGACTTGAAAGCCATGTCTTGCAGATTCAGGTGATGAATCTGCATTTCAGGTAAGCCCCTGATGAATATGGCTTTTTCTGCTCCGTCACAATAAACATTTCTAATCTTTATATTCTTGAAAACAGGTGTAGTTTCATCCAGCGGTTTCTTTTCAATTACCGGCATTGCGTGTTGCTCTCCAAATGGCAAAACAGGATCTTTTGCCATATAGTACATGTCGAACAAAATGGCTTCACCTGGAATATTTTTCATTTGTATATTGGAGATATCAATGTTTTCAACGACACCACCTCTTCCCCTGGCAGTCTTGAAGCGCAATCCGATATCGGTTCCTATAAAACTGCAATTATCAACCTTTACATTTCTAACACCGCCACTCATCTCACTGCCCACTACAAAGCCACCATGTGCGGAATAAACGGTGCAATTGCGAATGGTCACCTGCTGCGTGGGCATACCCCTTTTTCTTCCAGCTTCGTCCCTTCCGCTCTTCATACACAATGCGTCATCTCCTACATCAAAAATTGAATTTTCTATCAGCACATTGGTACAGCTCTCCAAATCAATACCATCACCATTTTGTGCATACCAGGGATTTTTTACAGTAATATTCCTCACTATTATCTGCTCAGACATCAATGGATGCAGGCACCAGGCAGGTGAGTTCTGGAAGGTAACACCCTCCAGTAAAATATTCTTACATGCAGTAAACACCACCATATTGGGTCTGAGGAAATCTTTTACGGATGCGTAATATGCATCCGATTTTTCAGCACCAATCACGCCTGGGTTCTTTTCCGTACTTCCCTTGAGTGATGAAGCCGTCGGGTACCAGGTTTTCTGGTCAGCCGACAAAAATCCGCCACCAGCCTGCAATTTTCTCCACTGCCCCTCTGTCATTTTCTCCTTTTTCACCATGCGCCATGCATCTCCGTTGCCATCGATAATTCCTTTACCTGTAATGGCAATATTGGTTTGACCAGTGGCAGAAACAGGCGACTGGTTCCGCATCTGAGGTAAGCCTTCCCAATTGCCTTTTACAAGTGGATAAGCATCAAAATCTGAGGTAAATACCAACATGGCTCCTTGCATGAGGTGCAGGTTGATGTTGCTCTTCAAAACAATCGGACCACTTATCCAAACACCACGGGGTATGACTACTACCCCGCCACCCCGTGCTGCTAGTTTATCAACTGTCTGCTGGATGGCTATTGTATTTGAGAATAACCTGTCACCGATTGCACCCTGAGCAAGTATGGATAAGGTATCCTTTTTAAAAACAGGTGTTTTGAGCGTTAACGGATTATGCTGACTTTGAACAGACGAAGTAAGGACCAACAAAAAAAACCAGCCGGTAAGCATTATTTTTTTCATCTGTTTACTTGATTTTGCGGTTTCCATGTTCCAAAAATATTTTCTAAAGTGTATAATTCAGCTTGTTCTTTTGACAATTGTTTAGCCCATGCAACACGCTGGGCGGGGTGGCTGCCTGGTCCGCTTGAATTGTACTCTGCATAGCGCGCAGTTGCTTCGTTGGCCGGATTACGCCAGTTATTCCAACCTTCAGGAATGATGTGCTTGTCCATCCAGCAATTGAGGTAGGTCACGCTGGCAGTAGGCGACCAGGGCCGGCCCAGGGAGACCTTATCTGTTTTATCATCCGCTGTGAGTTTGCAATTTAAGAACACAAACCCATAGGGGATGATGCTATTGGTTGAAGCGGCTGTAACATGTGAGTTTTTCTTACTGTGCAAATGGCAATTTTGGAAAACGGCAGTGGCTGCTCCAAAAATAAAATCAGTTGTGCCTTCAATATAGCAATTTTGAAAATACTGTTTCACACCACTACCACTCAGAAACAATACATCCTGATTACCCGTCATCATGCAATTGAAAAAGGAAGCACGGTTTCCCTCTACCCGTAAGGCTACTGCCTGCCCGGCAGTAAACCCTGCATCATTATCAAAACTGATATTCTCAGCCCTGAAATCATTGCCATACACAAAGAATGTAGCACAGGTCCAGGTATTCAATGTATCCCCATTGGTCAGCTTTGTTCCTGCATGGTTATTGAAGCTGATGATGGTATTGATTTTATCCTCACCCTTCAAAAGGATATTTCCTTTTCTAGCGTCAACCACAACAACTTCACGGTAAACACCTTTTTTAACTAAAATGGTAACCGGAGCTGTATTACCAGCCGGAACTGCATCCAATGCTTCCTGTATTGTTTTGTAATCGCCCTTGCCAAGTTGATCAACTACAATCTTCTTTTGTGCCTGTAGTGTATTTACCCACAATAAGGAACCCAATAAAATGAAGGATATATGGAAACGCTCATTTTTCTTTCCTGAAAACATAATTTGCCAATTCGGGGATTTTTACTCGGATTTCCTGCAATACCAACTGGGCCATCAACCTCCCACCCAATTCATTGAAATGGGTATTGTCTTCTTTGCCTGCTGGGTAGTTTGGATGTTCACCCGGTTGCAGCTGAAGAAACAACAACTTGGATGTTTCCATCCCAAGTCTTCCATAAGCTGCCATGGACAGGCTGTCATGGTCTATCAACACGGTCTTTTCTGATGCAGCGACCTCACGAACCAAAGCTGAATAAGCCTGATGCGTCTCTACCGTATTGCCCCTTGCATCGAATTTTCTTCTGGATACCGGAGTCAGTAACACAGGAATTGTTTTTTTTGCCCTGGCTTCTGCGATATACTGTTTCAGGTTGAATGTAAATTCTGCAGGTGTTGTATAGCTTCCTACCTTTTCTTTTACTTCATCATTGTGACCAAACTGTATGAAAACATAATCACCTTCCTGCATTTCATCGAGCATCGTAGCCCAGATTCCTTCCGCCCGAAACGTTTTGGTGCTTCTTCCGTTTTTTGCACGGTTGATAACCTGTACCTCGTCATTCCAGAAATGAACAAACGGCATACCCCATCCTGTTTCCGGGTAAGCGGTCTGCGCTTTGATACTCATCGTTGAGTCCCCTGCCATGAATATCCTGAGTTTTACCTGCCTGGCAGGTAAAAAAGATAACATCATAAGAACAGCAACAAGAGAGAAAAATTTCATCATAACAAGATACTGTTTAAATAGATTTCAAGGTTGGTATACCTGGAATTTATTTGAAACCGAAAAGCATCTGCCGGATCTTTGGGATTTAATTTTTGAGTCCGCTCCCATTCATCCGGCATGCCGTCTTTGTCTGTATCTGTTTGCAAAGCCCCTGATTTCAAAGCAGGCCATGCGGATTTTGAAATTCCATATCCTGTGCCATGTGGATATCCACCCTGAACATCTATTATTTTGCCAGTTCCGTTGTAAATATCCTGAATAACTCTGGCATCCAGGGTATCCCTTTTGAATGATGCACCTGCAATTTCAAGTGCATCCATATATGCCTGTGATGCAGATTTCAAGGGCAATGAAACTGCATCAAATGGGTTTGAAACATAAACATCAGATAACATTGTAACCATCAGCCTGTTCTCAGTTTTTCCCTCTGGAAGCCCTTCCAATTCATTATCAGCCACATAAAATTTTCCATAAGGAATTGTCTCTGTTTTGGAGGGATCAAGAATATTCCATAGTGCACTTTTTTTTGTGCTGGGACCGGACTTAAAATAGTTGGCTACAAAATTGTATGTACCATTTTCTCCACCATATACTACTTTACTTTGCCAATTGTAAATAACATTGTTTCGAAAGTCCACGAATTCTTCAGACGAGCCCAGCCTGGCTCCATTGAAGCGTGGATTTCTGCTTACGCAGTGTGCAAAAATATTGTGGTGGGCGGTGAGGTGTTTTCCTCCCCAGATACCTCCATAGCCATGGTGTTCCCAGTCTTTATCCCCTGTTTCAAAATGATAGGAAAAATTCAAAGGTTCTGAAATGATATTCCATTGTAAGGTGGTGCTGTCTCCCCCATAAACAGACAATACCTCATCCGTACTCCAGCTGAAACTGCAATGGTCGATTATCAGGTTTTTTACCCTTGAAGCAGAAAGTGCATCATCCGATCCACTTCCGTCTATCATACCTTTTTGCGATTGATATTTGTCGCCCATTCTAAACCGCAGGTAACGAATAATTACCTGATTACCGGTTATCTTAACGGGTTGATCTGCAATACATATCCCTTCGCCCGGCGCGGACTGTCCCGCTATCGTTACATATCCCTTAATAGATAGGGGTGACTTCAGGTGTATCGTACCATCAACAGCAAAAACAATCGTTCTTTTCACAGTTGCTGATACTGCTTCTCTGAAACTACCCGGACCATCATCATTCAGATTGCTGACGATATAAACAGCCCCCCCCCTGCCTCCAACTGTATAT
>JBDLTO010000333.1:0-2995 GCA_039805815.1 Bacteroidota bacterium
CGACAGATGATAAATTTTCAATAATGACTTCCTGATTACTGCATAATCCTGATGCATTAACAATTTTGAAACTGGCTTGGGGGATGGCCCCATTTACTGTAAATACTGCTGAGGTATCTTCTACACAACCATTTTCAGAGGTAACTTCAAGTTTGACAACATACTCACCCGAGCTGTTGTATGGATGTTTGATTATGGAGCCAACTACAGGATTTAACCTATTACCTGGTGTGCTGATATCCCCAAAATCCCAAACTTCTTTACTAATAAGTCTATTATCTGAAATTGAACTTTTGCTTATAAATTCTGCATCTCCATCCTTCAAACAAAATTCAGGTAAACTGAATAATGGTATGGGATTGGGATTAACATCGATCGTTTTAACCAATGAATCTGTGCACCCTGTTTCTGTAACCACTGTCAATCTTGTATCAATCAATTGCTTGGTGAAGGTTTTAACAGGATTATAAGATTCAAATGCTGTGTCAGCAGCTAACCCATCAAATTTCCAAAGAAACTTTGTCAATGTGGCAGTACCATAACGTTTGGTGGTATCCGTAATTAAAAAGGGCTTGTCTAAACACCTTACATCTGCCGCAGAAAAACCAATCTTAGGTTTGCCACTCAAATTAACCACGGCAATAGAATCCGGACTTACACATCCTATGTCTGTTATGATCTGAACCCCTATTTTTTTTGCACCTTCGGAATTGAATTTTACTGAATAATCAGGAGTAGACAGCGTATCGGGAACTTTACCGTCAATCGACCAAAGATATTTGATAACATTTCGGCCATCAGTCTGACTTGCAGCCTTAAGTACTACCGATTCTTCAAAACAGCCAGATGTCTGAAAAGAAGATGATGAAACAGGGGGATCAAAAACCTGTATATCGTAACTTATAATCTGCTCCCCGGAACACCCATCAGGTGAGGGATTTACAACAACTACATCGACCGGAAATGTACCTTTGTTGAGGAATTGAAAGTTCCTGTTAGAACCATCAATGTTTTTTAATCGGTACAAATACAAATTCTTGTTGTTATCTGATGCACTCTTAAAGGAAGAGTCTGCAACAATACCATTAGGATCGGGACTCACAATATCATCAGGATTTGCACCTAAATCTGAATTATTTTTAAAGTCCCACGAGATCTTCAATGGTTTATATGGCAAAGTAATAGAAAGATTAAACGGACTTTCTTTGCAGGTTGCTGGAAAGTTAACTGTACTGAACTCATTTTTTACTGATACAAATTGATTTAGATCAACTACATTAGTACCTGCATTATATCCATAAGACTCCACATTTCCATAGCCATAAACTACAGCAGCAAATCCTGAATCTGCTGAAATGCTGTGAACAGGATTAGCCTGTGAGGATGCAGAGAGGTCTTCCTGAAGATAAACATATTCAGTTCCGGGAATATCAACCGGAACTGCAACAGGTGTCTGCTGATCTATTCTTAAACTGGCATAATATCGCTTTGGTATAATCACATTCAGGTAATGTAATTGAACACTCGTTTGATTGGCAGGAACATAATTCTGATGTGCAGAAAAAAAAGTGATTTTACTCAGGGTCTGTTCAACAGGGTTCAGAATGACCATCTCTGGATCAGCAAAACAGGACGCAGGAGCATTGCTATTGGTGGTGCAACCTGACTGACAAGTCTGTGCTGTTATGTATTGGACAACTGAAATAGGATTATCAAGACTGTTGATAGAAAGGGGAACACCTGAGGAAATTTCATAGATATTTTTCCCAGGAACAAGATTTGCTGGTCCCAATGTTCTTGTAATTCCATTTTCAGTAACTGTAACTGTTGTATTGGGCTTTGTAGGGTAAATCCTGAAAATATCTGAAGGCCTTCCTTTAAAAGGCGCTGTTACAAAACGCTTTCCCCAAGATTTGAGCGGCACAGCCTGTTGAAATAGATTATCACCACCGCTGGGCGTTGCGGGAATATCACAACCAATTGTAGCCCATGTATTGCCGCTGAATACTGCAATGGGTTTACAACTTGAAGTGCCGGAAGATACTGATTTGATGATTGTGCCACTGACATCGTCAAGCTGATTACTGATGAACTGATAGCAATCGCCAGCCTTGGGTAAAATTATCCGGTAGGGCTCACCAACTTTTCTTTCAGGTGTACCTAATGCAGCATTTGCAAGCTTCCCTGCAGTTGGTGTTATTTCAATGATGGTGTTATCTTGAGCCGCTACAACAGCGAATAGCGATTTTGCACTTTGCGGCTCCTGTGGGGTCACTGTTTTACTGCCGTAACTTGCAACAACATATTCAATGCCAAGTACCGGTGTTGGCAATACAAGGGTTGCCCCAGACCTTGCAGATCTGATGATATGGGCAAAAACAACAATATTCTTATCTGAAACAATGTGTATTGCAGCTCCAGGCTTTATGCCATCTTCTGAATTAAGATAAACAGCAGTGTTAGTGGGATTATTAGCGCCACCTCCCAAAAAAACACGCTGAACCTGGTTGCGAACGACCTGAACAACTGGTAAATTGGTTCCCCCGGCATCGATATTTACGGTAGCGTCCTGATCTGAAGTGATATATATACCCATAACGGAACCAGTGCCATTGATGTGGGCGGGATAGGCAATCCAAAAATCTCTTCCTTTATTGGAATATTCCTGTGCAACTATTGACAGGGATTGAAAAAAACATAAAGAAAGGATAATGGCAATAAATCGCATATTAAAATAAACTATGTCGTAATTTAATCTCTTTTACATTATAAAAAACAAAGGTTTGATGCTTTTTAATGCAAAAAGTTTATTTCAGACTGACAATAATTCCTTCACCTTAAGCGGCCCTACATTAAAAAGCAAATCCAGTACCGACATATTTGTCTGAAATCCAATTTTATTTTCAAAAACCTGTGGATATTTCAGGAAAGGCCCATTTTCAGCTAATGAATAATTTGAAGGCTTATATTTATCCAAGTAGATTATACTATTATT
>JBDLTO010000334.1:0-5106 GCA_039805815.1 Bacteroidota bacterium
ATTTTGAAGATCATCTAATTTTTCAGGGGCGCTAAAAATCGTAAATCCTGTGGATGGATGCTCCCACTCGGAGTCATCCGAGTACCACATTTCTTTAATGTCATCTTCGCGGTTAACTTGCTTGGCTTCTGTTGTCGACAAGCCATAAAAAATACGATAAATAGAAAAATTGTCGCCAGGACCATACTGGCCCTCATCTGCGATGAAACGATTATTAATTTCTGAATTTAGAGATTCAACAGCTAGATTGCCACTCAAAGTAATTCGATTAACAAATGTTTTAGACATTTCTTCCTCCTATGAATTCCTTAAGAATACCTGATTAACATTAGTTTTCTTGTTTTTTAATATTTTCATTAACTCATCACGATTCTATAAGTTTTAAATAAAAATATACTTGAATCATAGGCCTACTTCTTTGCCATCTTTTCTCCAAATAGCGATTGTGGCAGATCTTGGTCGCGTGAATTTATCTTTATCTGGCCAACTGGAAATCACTTTCGTATTCTTAGGGTCTGATCTCTCAGAAGGTGACTCGCCCGGATGCTGAATGTTGATAAACATGGTTTTTAAATCTGGGGTCATATCAACACCTGTGATCTCACAACCTTTGGGGCCAATCAAGAATCTTCTAAATTCTTTGCTTGCAGGGTCTGATGCGTACATCGCATTATTTGGTAAATTAGCATAGGCACCTTTACCCAGGGTAGAAGTTGAAATATCCGTCTGTGTCCAAAGAATTCCACGTCGATCAAACCATAACCCATCCGGAGACCCGAGGGTATCGCCAATCACATTACCTCTTAAATGTGCTTGGGTACTGTTTGGATCTCCCGCCAAAGTATAGATTTCCCATTTAAAGACTGTTCCAGCACTGTCACCATTGGCTTCAGACCAACGAACAATGTGCCCCATTGAATTTGATGCTCTAGGGTTGGCCGCATTTAACGGAATCTGTGAACCTCTATCAGAATTATTGGTCAATGTCACATAAACATCCTTATTTTTCGGATGAACGGCAACCCACTCCGGACGATCCATCGATGTGGCACCAACAAAATCAGCCGCCAAACGTGCGTTGATTACTATGTAAGCTTGATTCGGAAATCCATTGGCGGCGGTCAAGCCATTTCTATTATGTTCAAGAGCAATCCATCTTCCCTGACCATCTGCGTCGTAGCGAGCCACATACAAAGTTCCCTCGTCCAGTAACTTCTTATTTTCAATTGGTTTTGCTGAATTAAATGTTTTTTTACTGACGAATTTATACACATATTCATTTTTTTGATCATCCCCCATGTAGACAACCACTTTTTTATTTTTTGCGATTGTGACAACAGCGCCCTCATGCTTAAAGCGACCCAATGCTGTTCTCTTGATGGGTTGTGCATCTGGATCTTGCGGATCAATTTCAACAACCCAGCCAAATCGATTGATTTCATTTGGATGTTTATCTAAATTAAATCGCTCATCATGCTCATGCCAACGATAACCAAATCCTTTTGTATTGACACCGACTCGAGCTTCTTGTAAGTTTGGCTTACCAGTTTTAACAAAATAACCATTGAAGTTTTCCTCGCAAGTCAAATAAGTGCCCCAAGGAGTAACACCATTGGCACAATTATTGAGCGTTCCTAAAGCCTCACGACCTTTTTCATCAAAGGCTGTTTTCATGTAAACGCTACCTGCTGCTGGACCACTGATGGCACATGGGGAATAAGCGGTGATTCTTCTAGAACGTTTATCAGTGACTACAGCCCAATCTCCACTCGCCGATTTTTCAATGACCGACACCGTGACTCCATGTGCAGCCTGTGATTTTTTGACCTTTTCGGCAGTCCAAGGTTCCATACCACTAGGATGCAATAGCCCGTCATCTGTATATTCGTGGTTAGTGACCCACAAGCCTTTTATAGATTCAGACCCATTCACTTTAATGGGGAAAAATGCACAGCCATCATGATGCATGCCAAATTGGCTTTCCTGATCAGCAGCAGTATCTGAGACATCAGGTGCAATATTCTTTGACGCTCCGTTGATTGAATCACCCCAAGCCGCAACCACGGACCACTGATAACCAGGCGGCAATTGGATGTCATCATTGGCAGAACTGTAAGACACAGATTTAAAAGAAAATAATTTTAACGAGCGATTTTCTGCAGCAATAACCTCTGCTTGGGAAAACAGCATCGCGATGGCAGAAGAAATCATGATGTTTCTTCGCTGCGGATTGACCAACTCAGTCAAGGACTTTTTACCAGTTGGGTTAACTACAACATCATCAAATTCATTCATTTCAACACCTAATTGTATTTTTGGAAAATAACTCCATATTTACCCAAAATTGTTTCACTTCAATGAAATTCTTAACTTAGACATGCTGTATTGGTCTTTAATTGGTCTTTAATTGGTCATTAATTTGTCATGACACTAAGATATTGTGAAAAAGTAGTCCTAAAAATATGGTTTGACGACAATTACCCAGCTCTGCTGGGATTTTTTTAATTCAGTGAGTATCATTTATAAAATGCATAAAAATAAATCATTCTCCGAATTGTTGAAGACACCTCATCAAATTGTGCAAGGGACCTATGGTCTAAGACCCATGTCTGAGAAAGATAGATCTTGCGTTAAAGACTTATTTGACCATCTCTCAAGCAAGAGTCGCTACTATCGATACTATCAATATCTTAATGATTTACCTGAGGATCTTTTAAATAAGATTGTTCAAGCAAATAGAAAAGATGATCTAGCGATTGGCGCTTTTCTTCAACATGACAACTCTGAAGAAAAAACACTCATTGGAATTGTCAGGTATGTCGAGGAAAGTATCCCAGGAGAGGCTGAATTTTCAATTTCCGTTCGAGATGACTTTCAACACGAGGGCGTGGGATCTCATTTAATGGAAATAATTTTCAGAGCTGCTCAGGAAAATGGTTACAAGAAACTTCATGGGTATGTGATGTCGGATAATCATGAAATGCTCACCCTGATGTCTAACCTTGGCGCAGAATGCACGCGAGATCCAGATGATATGACAATGATGATCACAACATTTACTGTGAAATAACCCTTTTTTTATAAATCCATAACAACATCAGTAATGCGGAACTTCCAGCCAAAGTGGCAGAAAAACTAAATGCATAAAAGGGGCCATGTACTTCATATAACCAACCAAATATGAAAGATGCGGGTAGTAGCATCACCCCAGAAATCAAGTTAAACCATCCAAAGGCAGTGCCGGTTAGATGAATTGGCGCCATATCAGCAACCAATGCTTTTTCGACCCCTTCTGTAGCTGCTTTAAAAATTCCGTAAAGTGCGAATAGCCCAAATAAGATGGGTACAGTCACACCATCTAAACCCATACAAAAGTAAACACAAGAAAATGCAAGCCAAGCAATCAAGATAAATAGCTTTCTGTCAAAACGGTCGGATAAGGCTGACAATGGCGTTCCCAAAATTGCAGTAATAAAAGACACAGCAGCCCACAATAAAGGAATTTGCTCAAGAGGAACTCCGAGCTCCTTGGCGCGCAATAAAAGAAACATGTCTGATGAATTGCCCAATGTAAATAATGCAATGACACACAAATATTTCTTAAAATCCTGAGATAAACCCTTCAATGACCAACTAAATTTTTCAAAAGATGGCGAAACTTTAATTTTTGGCTCAACGATTAAAAAAGTCAGACACATTGCAATAATTGCTGGTAGCAATGACCAAATAAAAACATCTTTCAGGGGCAGTCCCATAAAAAGAAGAAAAGTTGCTACCAATGGGCCTAATACTGCTCCCGCATTATCAAATGAGCGATGCAATCCAAAAGCCAAGCCCCTTTGTTTTTCAGAAACACTAAAAGCTAATAAAGCATCACGTGGCGAACTTCTCAGGCCTTTACCAATTCGGTCAACAAATCGAATAGATAAAATCCAAATCCAACTATTTGCAAATGCTAAAAGTGGTCGTCCAAATCCCGCAAAGCTATAACCTATTAACATCCAAAGCTTTGCATTATGAAACTTATCAAAGAGTACGCCGGAAATTAGTTTAAATAGACTCGCCGTTGCTTCAGCAATACCCTCAATTAAGCCAAGAATTTTTGGACCAGATAATAAAGTTGTAGCCAAATAAAATGGTATCAGTGGATATATCATCTCACTGGCAAAGTCATTCATGAAACTAATGAGGCCAATGAGCCAAACGCTTCCTGGTAGAAATTTCAGATTAGTGAGCATGTGGAGAAAAGTTGATTCGACTTTTTAGTCAAATCACCAAATTTTCTTAACTTCACTGAATGTTTTAACGGCTTGCGCGCATTCAATGCATGAGCGGGTCCGTTCTGCTTTTAACCATCCCATCGCAAAAAGAATATTTGAATCAACTGATAAACGTTCTTGAGATTTTTCAATGGCAACGCAAATATCGTTGTAATGCCCTAACGCCTCTAAAACTTGACCCAAACTTCTTAAATAATTTTTGTATTTATCGGTATTGCAAAAGTCTGTGAAGAATTCCAAAGTGTACCGAAGATGTTTAAGTCGTTTGCGTAACTTATGGCGCCTTTCATCAGGAATCTCCATAAAACAGCTTGCCAGTTGTTTTGTTTCCTTAAGGACTTTGTTTAGCTCCTGAATTAATAAAGGTTTTAATCTTTTTGATTCGGACGTTGATTTTTCTTGTACTATTGATATCTCAATGATTGATAAACAAAACAATTGAAAATTCTTAGCCTGCAAAATACCTTTAGGATCAGGCAAATCGCTCACAGAAGTTAAGCTCATATCAGGAGCATCAACAGCAGACAGAGCGGGCTTTAATTTTTCATCAAAAAAATGATGGTCTCGGTACTGGCCCAACTGACCAAAGACCAATATCAATTGCTTTAAATCAGACTCTGTTAGATAAATCTGTATCAATCCCAACACTTTCATCGCAGATTTTAAGCGCCGCAAACCCACCCTCAATTGATGAATATGCTCATCAAATGCTTCAAGTCCCGCATTAATCTCGCTGACATTCGGTAGTATTTGATCAATACAAGAATTTAGTAATACGGCAGCAATAGCGCCATCATGTTGGTTCGGCAAGGTAACCTCTTTAGCC
>JBDLTO010000335.1:0-3336 GCA_039805815.1 Bacteroidota bacterium
ATCACCCACCAAAATGCCTCTCAAGTTGTTGTTAGCTTTATACAGTGATGCAAATACGTCCAACCAATTCATCAGGCACTTTTGTTTTCTGAAAACAGCCAAAGTGCCTACTACAACAGCATCCTCGTTTATACCCAGAGACTTTCGCAATGTATTACCCCCCACTGCATCATTAAAATAAATGGATGTATTGACACCATTGGCAATAGTGGTTACGTGGATATCCACTTCGATGTTTTTGAGGATGGATAGCTTCACATCATCTGAAACAGCTATAGCATGACTTTGAAAATTAAAAGAAAGTCGATTGAATAATCTGGTCAGAAAATGATACCGCTCTTGCTTGTTGTGTTCCGTATAGATGACGGGTATTCCAGTTCTGTGATGTATCCATCTACCTAAAAATCCTGCCCAAGGCAAATGACTGTGTACCAAATCAATTTGATTTAATTTGATATACTGTTCAACTTCCTTGTATTTGCGGATGATTTGGAAATTGTTTGCAGCAGGTATATTCCAAACCGTCACTCCCGCTTGTTTTAATGGTTCAACCAGCTGATCCTTCCAAGGCAAGAAAAAAATAACATGCAGTTCAAATTGGCTCCTGGCATGAATTTTGGCCGTTTCAACCAACAAGGTTTCAGCTCCTCCCCTACCTAGGGACTTGATCAAATGGAGTATTTTAATTGGCTGACCAGGCATTCAGAACAGCTTGATAAATTTTTGTAGGCTTCAAATCAGTATCCAATAGTGGCGGAAACTTCGTTGGCACATCTTCAGTTTGCCAAAAAGTTATACCAGAAAGCTTATTGCGGTTTTTGTTGAAAACCTCAAATATTTCGGCATAACGGAAGGCGAGTAAATTCATTTTCTCTTCTTCACTACCTTTAAAGTCAGGAGTCATTATAACATCCAATTCAGTTATCTGAACTTGCAAACCCAAAGCAGCGTATGTATTGATGGCATTTTCAATATCTGTCAATGAAGGGGCATCAAGCGTCCAATGAGCTTGTATGCCGATACCATGTATTGGAACTTTTTCAGATTGGAGCCACTTGATTAGTTTCGTAATTCTTTTCAATTTATCTGGAAGTTCAGCATCATAATCATTATAAAAAAGAACTGCATTACTATCCGCTTCATGTGCATACTGAAAAGCCTTTTTGATATAATCAGCACCCATTATTTTGTACCAGTTATTGGTCTTTAAAAATTCTTTATCATTATCATAAATGGCTTCATTAACTACATCCCAGGCATAAACTTTACCTTTATAACGAGAGACAACTGTATGAATATGGTCCTTTAATCTTTGATCAAGTAGTGATCTGTGTACAAGATTCCCCTTTTCATCCCAAAAAAGCCAGTAAGGATTTCGATTACTCCAAAGTAATGTGTGTCCACGCACAACCATGTTATGCTCCTGAGCAAAATCAACCAAACTATCCGCTTCTTTCCAATCAAATTCATCAGCGTGGGGATGAATCGCTTCAAATTTCATGGCGTTAGCAGTGGTAAGGCTTTTGAAATATTTGGGCAGCTGCTTTGCACTAGAATCTTTGAGGTTGAAACCGTGGAGGCCGATTCCGAAACGAAATGAATCAAGAAATATCCTAGTTGAAATTGATATGTCAACTTTTTTATTATCTGAAACTGATCGGTTGTTGGAATTTGAACAGGAAACAATAAAAAGAATCAAAATTAAATGAATCAATTTATTCCAACTCATAAGTTTATGATTACTTATATAATTTATTCATAATATTCCTGGATATCATTAGCATCTTTTTTTCAAGAAGAAAATATGAAAGAGAAGCAATTATGAAAGTTAAGATGAATTTTAATATAAAAGAAATGTAAGGTGGGGAATTTGAATACCACTTAAATAATCGAAATACCGGGATGTGCCACAAATATAAACCATATGATATTGAACCAATATAAACCAAGGGCTTAAATGACAAAATATTATTTATCCATGAATTATCCAAAGACATGCAGTTTATTAAAATCAGAATAACAGCCAAAGGAACCAATAAAAAGACATACCCAGTCAAGGAAAAGTATTTAAAGAAATCAAAGCCAAATAATCCAACCACACATATCAAAACAAATGATAAAAATGCTAAAAACGAATGTCGATAATTCGTTATCCAACGGTTCCAAACTGCAATTGAAAACATACAACCTATAAAAATAGATTCAAAGTAAATCGATTTGAATATCTCTGACGAGTATCTCGAATGCTTAAAAAAACTTAAAGACAGGAATACAATTAACAGCATTACAAAAACCCATTTTTTTTGAACGAACCTGATGATACCATAAAGAAAAAGTGGCCAAACAATGTAAAATTGTTGCTCAACAGAAAGTGACCATGTGTGACCTAAAATCCTATTATCATTGTGATCAGACCAGAACCAACTAAAATTACTCAAATAAAGAAATGAATCTCTGATTTCAATCAAAACAGCATTTTTAAGTTTTACATCTTCAATGTAAAAACTCAATATAAAAATCGAAATCAATAAAACGAAAAATGGAGGAAACAATCTGAAAAAACGTTTTAACCAAAATTTTTTCATAGATATATTTCCATTCGATACGTAATCGTCAAGCAGATTTTGTGTTATCAGAAATCCAGACAACACAAAGAATATATCTACACCTATGGCACCTCCTTTACCTAATTGAAAATGGGCATGCAAAAGCATTACCATTAGCACCGCAATACCCCTAATACCATCGAAAGTAATTATTCTATTATTAGTCAAAACATCTAAATTAAATTCAGTTAAATTTAAATTTTTTCTTTAAATGATTAGAAACCCTAACCCAAAAAGGCTTTATAGGTACATAACGTCTAACATAATTTTTCCTCCAATTATTATCAAAAACATGGATTAAGTCGCTTGGAATACAGTAAATGACATCATCGGCAATTGTTACTAGGTTATCGGGAAATTTATTCTTCAAAAAAACAATGATTTCATCTATACGAGGCCATGATTCAGAATTATGCGGTGGTGGCAAAGGGCCTAGAAATGCTCTTGCATCATCTATAAAGATTAAATCATTTTTTTTATGAGAAATCGCGTTCAATTCATCCATTAAAGGACATTCACCTTCCTTGCCAAATTCTGAAGTATTACACCAATGACCATCTAGCCAGTAAATGGCTCTTCCATCTAGAGAATTTATTACTTCTTTAATCACATCTTTACTATCACCGATATAAAAATCTATGTTAGAGGGACAATCTGATCTTGATGATGTTTCCTTGCTTATTTTCGGATCTATCTCTATTGTAGCAACTTTATTGAAATGCTGTGCAGC
>JBDLTO010000336.1:0-5483 GCA_039805815.1 Bacteroidota bacterium
CTTTGGTCCATTCAGGCAGGTTTGCTACAATCCGCTTCAGGTTTTTGATACCATATTCACTGGCTTTCATGGCATTGTCTCCCAGGTCTTCACTTTGGGTTCTTGGGTCAGCCATGTTGCCATATTCATAAGTGCCAAACCATATACGCGGATTTTTAGCCATACGCTCATTGTAGAGTTTGTTTCTTTGCTTGCTATCAGTCTCAACATCGCCTGCGCCATATCCATAACCCCATTCGATTGCCCACTTGTCATAATCACCAATTCTTGGGAAAAGTCCGGATTTGCTGATGTTATCTTCAGGTTGAGCAACATAGTTGAAACGAGCATAGTCCATGATGGAAGCCGTATGACCATTTGCCTCTACCCAATTTTTGTCACGTAGTTTTTCAACAGGAGTCTTGCTGCTTGAACCCATATTATGACGAAGGCCCAGGGTGTGTCCAACTTCGTGAGAAGATACAAAACGAATCAGGTTGCCCATCAGCTCGTCATCAAATGTCATTTTGCGGGCATCGGGATCAACAGCAGCTGCCTGTACAAAATACCAGTCGTGCACCAGGCTCATTACATTGTGGTACCAGCCAATATGGCTTTCAAGGATTTCACCGCTGCGAGGGTCATGCACATTCGGACCATAAGCATTGGCAATATCTGAAGCAAAGTAACGGATAACAGAAAAACGGGCGTCTTCCAAACTCATGGTGCTGTCATTCTCGGGCCATTCTTTGCCCATAATGGCATTCTTGAAACCGGCTTTTTCAAATGCAGCTTGCCAGTCATTGATACCTTTGATCAGGTAAGGCCTCCATTTTTTAGGGGTTGCAGGGTCGATGTAGTATATGATAGGCTTTTCAGGCTCAACCAATTCACCTTTTTTCCATTTTTCCATGTCTTCCTTGCGAGGCTGCAGTTTCCAGCGAACGATGAAGTTCTCTGTTTCTACTTTTTGCTGATTATCAGAGTAAACGGTATAGTCATCTGCAAAGTAGCCTACACGCACATCATTGGTTCTTTTCTGCATTGGTTTTTCTGGCAGAATGATGAAGGAAGTGTTGGTTTCAATAGTAATTGCACCTGCGGCGGATGCTGCGGGAAGGCTAGAACTAGGAAAGGGGGAAGGGATACCGCCACCAGCTGATGAAGAAAATGTTTTTACTGTTCTTACCTCGGTATTGATCGGGAAGCTCTTTATTGTTTCAATGTAGGAGCGATCAGACTGTAACATAGAAAGATTCAGCCTTCTTTTTGATGAAGCATTCAATGAAACAGCCTGGTTGTCTCCTTTCAGAAAGTCTGTAACATCTATAACGGCACCTGTAGAATCTTTTCCAAGAGATGCAACCGGAAAAGAAGCAGCAATTGGATCAAGGTTTGAATTGCGAACTGCTTTGTAAATAGGCTGACTGGAATCTGCAACGCTGATGATGGTAACAACGCGCATGAAAATCTTATTATCCGGACCTTTTTCAAACTTGATAACCTGCTGATTGGCCAACTCACCGCCGTAAACGCCACCACCACCGGCTACTTTTGAGTAACGTGTTACAGCCATGATTTCTCTTCCAAACAGCTTTTCGTCAATTTCGAAATAGTATTTGTCTTCCACCTTGTGGACAGTAAAGAGACCTTTTGTAGTCTTGGCCTTTGCCGTGATTACATCTTTGTAGGCTTTTGGTCCATTTGCAGCAGCACGGGGAGCGCCCATTCCAGGGGCTGGTGCAGCAGTTTTTACGGAGTCTGATTTAGCCGGCGCGGGTGCCTGAGGCGGAACCGGCCTGCGGTTTTGTGCAATGCTGAGCAGTTGACTGGCTAGGAACAGCGTGGCAAGAGCAGCCGTCCTCATCGTTTGGTTTGATCTCATTTTTCTCTGTTTTGTAGAACGTAAATATATCGTTATTTAATTACTAAACGCACATAAATGAAGAATGGTTGTGATGTCTTTTGAGCAGGAAGTTTGCGCTGAATTTGAAGAATTTTAATTTTTTTTAACCATTGTACTTTTTTTAACCAATTTCATTAACTTGCTCTCCACCTGCAGGAATTGCCTCCTGTTTTACCAACAATAAAGGCAATTTTGTTGCAGCATTTTATTAATCAAACCGTAATCTTTAAATCAAAAAACGAAAGTCATGGCAGAAACTAAACCAAACACAGCTGCTAAAGCATCAGCATCAGCTCAATCCAAAGGTGGTGGCAACGCAATTTCTTATCTGGCTCCTATCATTTGCATAGTAGCTGGATATGTAGTATGGAGATTTTTCTTGGGTAACCCGGATGGATTTACTAAGCCGGATGAATTGGGCGGTTTCTGGCCTGCACACAAGGGTCCGATTGGTGCCTGGAATCGTATGTACGAGGGTGGTATCATTGTGCCCTTGTTGATTGGATGTTTTTTCATGGTAGTTGTATTCTCTATCGAGCGTTTCCTCACTATCAGGAAAGCCACCGGTTCAGCGTCTAATGCAGATTTTGTGCGTAAAGTACAATTTGAGCTTGCCAACAAAAATGTTGATGCAGCTATTGCTTTGTGCGACAAGCAAAAAGGAAGCGTAGGCAATGTAATGAAAGCTGGTCTTAAGAAGTACAAGGAGATGATCTCTGCAGGTGAATTCTCTACAGATCAGAAAGTTGCTGCAATCCAGAAGGAAGTTGAAGAAGCTACTGCACTTGAATTACCTATGTTGCAGAAGAACCTCGTGTTCCTTTCAACACTTACTTCTCTCGGTACACTCGTAGCCCTTTTGGGTACAGTATTGGGTATGATCAAATCTTTCTCTGCACTTGGTGAAGAAGGTGGATCAGGTGCTGCTGCTGAGCTTGCCGTTGGTATCTCTGAAGCATTGTATAACACAGCACTTGGTATCGGTACATCTTCTGTTGCGCTCATGATGTACAACGTGTTTACAACTAAGATCGATTCTATCACTTATGGTATTGACGAGTCTGGTTTCACATTGACCCAGAGCTTTGTTTCTCAGTACAAGTAATTTGGTTTTTTTCATTCTCTTGTGGAATGAACAAATTCCAGCATCTAAATCTTAAATAAGTAAACATGCCAAGTGTAAAATTAAAAAAACATGCACCGGATAACGACATGACTCCATTCGTGGATATTGCGTTCCTTATCCTGTCGTTTTTCATTATGGCAACAAAGTTCAAGCCTGAAGAACCTGTTGAGGTGACAACACCAAACTCGGTTTCTTCCCAGGCGTTGCCTGAGAAAGATGCCTTCATGGTATCAATCGACAAGGATGGCAGGGTTTTCGTTTCCATGGATAATCCACAGGCACGTCAGTTGCTGATCAGTAACCTGAACACAACAAGGAATCTGGGACTTACACCAGCTGAAATCAAGAACTTCATCAATGCACCTAGCGTTGGGGTTCCTTTCAGCCAGATGAAGAGTCTCCTTTCCCTTGACCCTGAAGATGAAAACAATAAAAATGCCATCAAAGCTCAGCCTGGTATTCCCTGTGCTGATTCTACCGGAGGTGAATTGTATTATTGGGTACGTGATGCCCTGGTTGCCTATTCCGGTAAGAAGCTTAACCTGCTAATCAAATCTGATAACAGTACCAAGTATCCTGCTTTCAAGAATGTGCTGAATGCCTTCAAAAAGAACGATCAGAACAAGTTTCTGTTAGTTACTTCTCCAGAGGATGCACCTGCAGGAACAGCTTTGTTTGTTACCCGTCAGAAGCAGATTGGCGGCGGGAAGTAATATTATTGTGAATTGAATTAAATTAACGATTATGGCAAGTATAGACTCAGGTGGAGATGGCGGTGGACACAAAAAAGGTCCGGGTGTCAAGAAAGCGAAAAAGATGTCCACGAAGGTGGACATGACTCCCATGGTGGATCTTGGCTTCTTGCTCATCACATTCTTCATCTTTACATCAACCATGTCTCAGCCTACAGCCATGAACTTGTTCATGCCCAAGGATGTGGATAAGCCCGAAGACCAGAACAAGGTAAAGGAGTCAGGGGCATTCACCATCATGCTTGGTAAGGATGATGTGGTTTATTATTATGCCGGACTTGATCCGACACAAATTCAAACAGCGACCTTCAAAACTATCAGGGAAGAAATCATCCGTAAAAAGCAAAGCACCAATCCGGAAGATCTGGTAATGATTATCAAGCCAACTGAAGATGCCACGTACAAAAACACAGTGGATATTTTGGACGAGATGACCATCAATGAGATCAAACGCTATGCAATGGTTGATATTTCCGATACGGAAATGCAATTGATCAGGGCAACGGAGGCCGCTGCCGGGATCAAATAATTTGTGGAAATTGAAGGAATCTGAATCAAATTAAAAAACGTTACCATGGATGCAAACAAAATACTAAGTGCCGATCTAATCGACCTCATTTTCGAGGGTCGAAACAAGAACTATGGTGCTTATGAGCTCCGCACAGGGTATAACAAAAGGTTGAGGAATTCTTTATTCCTGACTGTTGCCCTTGGAGCGCTGATACTGCTTGCTTCCTTCATTTCCTCTCTAGATCTCGGTCCGAAAAAAGGACAGGTTCAGATCAAGGAGGTGCAATTGGAGGAGATACAGCAGGAAGAACAACCCGAACCACCACCACCTCCTCCTCCGAAGCCACCAGAGCCTCCAAAGGTTGAGATGGCTAAGTTCACACCGCCTAAAGTGGTGAAGGATGAAGAGGTGAAGGAAGAAGAGAAGCCACCAGAAATTGAAAAGCTGGAGGATACCAAAATCGGAACCGTTAACCAGGAAGGTATGAAAGACGAGGGTATCGTCGCTCCTCCTGTTGAAGACAAGGGTGGTGTAGTTGAAGCCCCCAAGGAAGATGATTCCGACAAGGTTTTCCAGAAGGTGGAAATCGATGCTGAATTCCCAGGTGGAACGTCTGGATGGACGCGCTACGTAACAAGGGAGATTGAGCGTAATATCGATGACCTTCAGGATGATGGTCGCTCTGGTACAGTTGTGATATTGTTTATTGTTGACAAGGAAGGTGCTGTGAGTGAAGTGCGTGCACTTCCTTGCAGTGAGGCTGGAGTGGGCAACTGTCTGCCTCCAAACTCAAAGCTTGCCGAAATAGCAGTAAACGCAATCCGCAAGGGCCCGAAGTGGAAGCCAGCCATTCAGAATGGTCGCCAGGTTAAGGCATACCGCCGTCAGCCTGTTACCTTCCAGCTTGCTGAAGAATAACTGATCCCAAACAGATCAATACAAGCCGTTCCATAATCTGGAACGGCTTTTTTTATTGCCCGTGCAAATGGGTTATTTTTGCTTTATGTCGGCTAACTGGAATGATATCATTGTTGCACTTGCCACCCCACCCGGCGTGGGAGCAATTGGGGTAATCCGCCTGAGCGGTTCGGGTGCTATTGATTTAATAAATAGCATGTTTCCAGCTAAAGACCTTACTGCTGTTCCGGCAAATACCCTTCATGTAGGAGTTTTACAAGATGGGGCAGGTCGCTTGGATGAAGTGGTGTT
>JBDLTO010000337.1:0-11215 GCA_039805815.1 Bacteroidota bacterium
AACTGAGCCTGAGGATAAGGGTTTCACGATCGGCTTCAGGCGACGGTTTAAGGCTACGTTGTTCTTGCTGTGCAAGTACAAAATTATCAATTGGATTTCGCACCCAGCTTTTGTTGCTAACCCTAGGCGGCATCTTTTTCTCAGGTGCCACAAAAGCCCAATGAGGTTTGTATTCAGCACCTTGTTCAATCCATTTGATGAGGATGGCTTTTTCCTGTTCAGTGAGTGAGAGGTGAGATTCGGGAGTCGGCATCCTGTATTCGGGATCATTGCTCAGGATGCGGTGTATCACTTCGCTACGGCGCAGGTTTCCGGGCTTGATGGCTTTCAATCCAGATTCCGTTACTTTCGCATAAGCCGCTTCAGGAATATCCAAGCGCAGATCAGCCTTTTGCTTTTGGGCATCCGGACCATGACAGGCAAAACATTTATCCGATAATATGCGCTTGATATCCCTGTTGAAATCAATCTCCTCAGGCAATGAAGCGTAAGCTGTAGCTACCTCTTGAGGCAACTCAACCTGTTTGCAAGACCATAAAGCCATCTGGAATACAAATAACACAAAACCAACAGGAATGGATATTCTGAACATGCAATACTGGAATTTTTCAGGAAGTGAAATTAAACCAAAGTAAGACCGAAATCGCAGCAGGAAGGAAGCGGCTTTGTGTATTATTTTGGCATTTGCAATTTTCATTTTCTGAGCATGAATTTTAAACAGGTTTGGCAAAATACAGCAATAGCAAGTATTTTCATTGACCTTAATTTACGGATTTTATTTGAAATTATTTTTATCCTACCCATGAATGCTGTGATGCTATGGTCCAAATTGCAATTCCTTTCTGAGTTTCACTAATTTCAATACCTGAACGTTAACGCCATGTTGAAAAAAATCTTCTTGCAAGGATTGGTGATACTGTGTATAAACCAACCACTAATATCAAATGCACAAGTCGTCCACGTCGCTGTGTCTGGAAACGATAATAATCCAGGAACACAAATAAAACCCCTGGCTACTCCTCAAGCGGCAAGAAACCTCTTGCGTAAGCTGAGAAAAGACAATAAAGTGCCAGTAAAAACTGCAACGGTTTTCCTCCATAAAGGCACTTACGACTTGGATCAAACCTTTGTGTTGGATAGCATGGATGGGGGGTCCGCGGAATATCCAGTGAACTGGACAGCCTTCGAGAAAAATGAAGTGATTTTGAGTGGAGGCAAAACCGTTTCACCTAAATTATTCAGGAAAATCAGCAACCCTGCTGTCGCCAAACGATTCACCAAGGATGCAGCGCTGCAGGTAATGGAATTGGATATCAAAAAGGCCGGAATAACCAATACCGGAAAGCACCGGCAATATGGTCATGCCCTGCCGGTGATCCCATCCACTATGGAGCTTTACTTCAATCATGAACCCATGACCCTTGCGCGTTATCCGAACAAGGGGGCCATCCTGATTGGGAAAGTGAAAGATCCCGGATCGGTTCCCAGAACGGGTGATAAATCTAATCGCGGCGCGTTATTCAACTACACCGATGATCGGCACAAACACTGGGCCGGACAATCCAATATCTGGATTCAGGGTACACTCAACTATGGGTTTGCAGATGATTACAACTCGATTGAAAAGATTGATACCACCAACAAGACAGTGAAACTGGGTAAGCCACATATTTATGGTGTTGGAGCTGGTAAAGATTTTCAATCCTATGTGGCCATCAATATCTTAGAAGAGTTAGACGAACCCGGAGAATGGTACCTGGATGAGCAAGCTGGTAAACTCTATCTCTGGCCTCCGGCGCAATTGAAAGATGCAGACATCAAAGTATCCATCCTGGAAGAACCCATTGTAGCATTAGAAGGCGTCAACCACCTCCGTTTCTCCGGGATGAAAATCGAAGCCGGAAGAGGCATTGGTATTTACATGGAAAACTGCACTTATACAGAAGTCGCTGGTTGCACCATCAGGAATGTGGGTACCACCGGTATCGTGATGGGTCAGGGTGCCCAATTGCTCGATGAAAACAGCTCTGTTGATGATTATGTGGGCATTCCGGTATCCCGACAGGTAGGCAGTTATCAGAACCATATCTACAGAAATACTACTTGGAATCGGAACGCCGGCCACCACAACAGGATTCTGAGTTGTGACATCTACAACACCGGCAGTGGTGGTATCATGCTCAGCGGAGGTGATAAAAAGTCTCTGACCCAGGGGAACAACACGGTGGAAAATTGCAGGATATCACTTTACAACAGAAGAAACAAATTCACCTTTGCTGGCATACGGGTGGATGGGTGCGGGAATACCATAAAACACAACGAAATCTTCAACTCTGATTGGCATGGCATATTTGTCCATGGCAATGAGCACATCTTTGAATACAATCATATCCATGATGTTACACTTAACTCCAATGATACCTCTCCCTGGTACATTGGCAGAAATCCTAGCGATAGGGGCAATATAGTGAGATACAACTTTTTCGATCACTGTGGCAATAAAAACAGGATGAACATGGGCATCTATTGCGATGATTCCTCAGCAGATGTATTCATCTACGGCAATGTATTCAATGACATGCTCACAGACCACGGCGTGTTATTCAGTAACACCGGCTGGCACCTGGTGATGAAAAACAACATCATCATCAACCCATTGGCCCATACAGCTGTCACCTCAGCCAACTACTACACCTGGGCTGCACCACAGGCCAAAGAGATGTTCGGCGAAAATGGTACTATTCGGAACAGGCTCACCAAAGACATTGATTTTCAATCGCCACCCTACTCCACCAAATACCCCTCCTTGTTGCCCTACCTGGATGTTATTACACCTGGCAAGGAATGGCAATCTATGCGTGCCAGAGGAAATATGTTAGAAGGAAATCTGATTGTAGGCGGCCCTGAAAACCCCATCAAACTCCTTGGTGGAGAGCATGCACAAATGGAGGGCAAAAACAACTGGGTTACTAAGGAAGATCCGGGTTTTGTAGATATGATAAACAAGAATTTTAATTTAAAAAAAGAAGCTAAAGTTTACCAAATGATTCCGGGATTTGAAGCTGTTCCGTTCAACAAAATGGGAATTTATAAAGATCAATACAGACAATAATGAAAATCAAATGGGTTAACTTCAAATGGATTTTGCTTTGCTGTTTTTTTTCGAATACAATCGAGATTTCATTTGCTCAAAATGATCTTTCGCCCTACAGGGTAATCTGGGATGCTCCCAGCATAAATTCGTCCGGCTCCATGCCACTGGGGAATGGGGACATCGGTTCAAATATCTGGGTTTCTCCTGATGGTAACTTACATCTCCTGCTTTCGAAAACGGATGCCATGAGTGAAATTGGCCGGCTACTGAAAATTGGTGAGCTTGAAATTGCTATGCAACCAAATATCCTTGCCGGAAATGAATTCAAACAGGAACTCATTTTGGAGAAGGGGATGATTCGGATTACTGGTAAGAACGGACAAAAAGAAATCATGATCGACCTCTGGGTCAATGCAAACGAACCTTTGATTCATGTCAGCGGAATAAGTAATACACCGGTAAAAGTACAGGTGAAACAGCTGCCCTGGCGAACAATAGCACGCCCACTAACCGGTAGTGAAAGACATTCTGGATATGGCGTAGCATTCCGAGATGAAAAACCTTTTTTTACTGAAACGGATACCCTCCTTGATTCCAAAATAGGCCTTGCTTGGTGCCACAATAATACTTCCTCAATTTGGTACATGACCCTTGAAAATCAAAACATAACTGATTTTGCAAGTCTCTCCTCCGATCCCTTGCTACATCAGCAATTTGGTGCCCTTGTAGGGGGAGACGGATTTTTGCCTTCCAACACATTAACCCTTGATCAAAAAAAGCCAGCCAAAACTTTTGATCTCAATATTCTAATCAACAAATCAAAAAACGATCATGCAACACAATGGCTTCAAGGGACTGAAAAAATCTATCGAAATACGCTTTTAGTGAACAGGAAAAAAAGGTTAAGAGACCACCAACAATGGTGGAAAAACTTTTGGAACAGACATTACCTAATCATTGAATCAGAAACAGAAAAAGAAAAAACAAAACAAATTACACAGGCCTACCTGCTGCAACGGTACATGAATGCCTGTGCCGGAAGAGGTGGTTTACCCATTAAATTCAATGGGTCGATTTTTACCGTAAACCTCAATGAAAATATGGGAAGCGGAAAAAAGGGATTTGATGCCGATTACAGAGAATGGGGTGGGAATTATTGGTTTCAAAATACACGTTTGATCTATTGGACCATGTACCAAAGCGGAGATTTTGAACTGATGAAACCATTTTTTGACATGTACATCAATGCACTACCATTGGCGAAATTCAGAACAAAAAAATATTTCCAACATGATGGGGCCTATTTCCCTGAAACGCTTACACCATGGGGATCTTACCTAATTGACAATTACGGATGGAACAGGGTTGGAAAGAAAGATGGTGTTGCAGACAATATGTTCATCCGCTACTACTGGCAGGGGGGATTGGAATTATGTACCATGATGACCACTTACTTTCAGTACACCCTTGATTCAATTTATTTCAAACAAAAAATGCTTCCATTTATCCGTGAAATAATAAGCTTTTATGACCAACATTATATGCGTGACCCATCTGGAAAAATCTTGATTGAACCAGCACAGTCGCTGGAAACCTTTCAGGATGGTATGCTCAATCCAACGCCGGAAATTGCAGGATTAATGCAAAACCTAAGCCAACTGATTAGACTCCGAAGTCTCATTGCAGATGATGGATTTATCAATACCTGCGAGGAACTAATGACAGCGCTTCCTCCTTTACCTGTCGGAGATACTGTTGGCAAATGGGTAATCCTTCCTGGATCAAGACTCGGTGTGAGAAGCAATATTGAAAATCCCGAACTCTATTCCATTTTTCCTTACAGACTTTTTGGTATTGGCATGCAGGATCTGGAACTGGCCAGGCATACATTCGATTATCGTCACTTTAAACAAACCGGAGGTTGGCACCAGGATGCCATTCAAGCTGCATTACTGGGAAAAACAGAAGAAGCGACTTCCATGGTTACAAAAAATTTTCTGACCAAAAATGCCGGAAGCAGGTTTCCGGTTTTCTGGGGACCAAACTATGATTGGGTACCTGATCAGGATCATGGAAGTGTAGCCGCTACTGCCCTACAATTTATGCTTTTGCAGCCTCAGAAAGACACCCTGTATCTTATCCCATCCTGGCCAAAAACATGGAATGTGAAATTCAAATTCAATGTTCCCGGAAATCAAGTACTAGAAGGGTCCTATGACAGGATTAATGGCATTCAGATAAAAGATAAACCCATTGGTTTTTATATCGCTACACACGTGAAGGATTGATTCACGAAATCCACTCCAGTATTTAGTGATGAACTGATTACCTGGAGTAAAAATGAATGAGCTAAATTCTTTAATCAACATTTATTGAACATGCCACTTAAGTTACTTTTATTTTTATCCTGTTTGTATTCTGGGTATATCCATTCACAACAACTCTTTTTCATCAACAATTCAGCTAGTCCAAAAGGCCATGTTATTGACTTTACCAAATCAGAATTGAACAACTTCTTAAAGGGTAAATGCAAAAGCTGCCAGTTTACATTCGAATTCAAGAAAAATGATTCACTATCATATGGAAGTTTTGCTTTTGAAATCATTAAAAAAAAGGAGAAATCTTTTCAGGTCATTCTTTCTGGAGAAAAAGAAACTGAAATACTACATGCCGCACACAGTTTTTTGGAACACCTTGGATTCCAATTTGATATGTATAATAGCATTATGCCAACAGCAATCGACGTTAAAAATATTTCAATAGGATACTTTCCTACAATACCCTATACACGTTGGCGCGGCATCCGGCAACATGTCAATTTCCCAATGGACATCTCTTCTTATCCACTGGAAGAAGCCAGGGAATACCTCAATAAACTCATACGGCTGCGTTTCAATAAGCTAGCCGTTCACAGCTATCCCAATCTCTGGCACGAAGTAAACACCGGAGATTCCATCGAATATGCCGGGAATTTTTTTTATAACAGGTCTCATGAAATACCTGCACTCCCAATATTTAAAAATCACATCAGATACAACAAAAAACTGTTTTCGATTCCATCCATTGAACCGTTCTATACAGATACTAAAATCCGCAGTGCAATGGCAATAGATTGGATGAAATCATTGCTTACTCATGCCAAGCATATCGGGTTCAAAATCCATTTTTCCATTGAGCCCAGAAACAAAGGCGATATTGGTTACATTACTGATAACATTCAATCAGCCATCGCCTGCTATCCGATGATGGATGAAATAGAAATCAACACAGAAGAATTAGGTGGCTGGGGAGATGCCTGTTCAGATTCTACTGTAAAATCAATGCTGACTAAGTGGTTCGGACAAGCAGTTCTTACAGATACATTCGTAACAAGACATATCCAAAAAAACCAAACAGATCTTGATAACCTGGTGAATCAAATTGGTAGAAACTTAGCCGCTTATCGCCTACTAAAAATTGAAAACACCTTCACAAAAAAAGGGATAACTCCAAAGATTGGCATCTATTGCACCATTGCTCCTTATGCTGATTTGGCCTATTATCTTGTCAGGAAATATGCTCCTGAAGTGGAATTGACTATCATGCCGGGGCATGGGAGTGTAAGAACTGCTAACCACTTTTCACAAATAAGAAAATTTTCTACAGACCTGCGATTTACCACACTTTTTTCTTGGCTTGAATTTGATGGACTCATGTTCACCCAGCAAAATCCAATTGCGGGGATTGAAGCACTATTTCAACAATTGGACAGCATAAAGGGAAACCAGCAAGTAAATGCTTTGTTATTCAACCACTGGAGAACTTCCGAAAACAGCCTGGCAACACGTTATGCTGCTGAAAGTGTGCTCTATGGACCACTCGAAAGAAAAAAATTCTATGAAAAATGGGCTTCACACAAGAAAATTAGTAACCCCAAAATTTTTACTGAATCAATGGAACAATTAGAGTGGATTGATACTTATTCTACCAATGAATTACCGAACTATGGTTTCTGTTGGCTTGGAGCGTGGACACAGGGTGGTCCCTATATGTGGATCAACAGAGAAAAACTTAAAAAGGTGGAACTCGCCTATCATAACGTCAGGCAGTCATTACAAAGCCTATTAATGAACACCAATGAACCAGCTGCAAAGATGGAGCTGGAATTCCTGCTGAACCGAATTGATTGCAGCATCTTTTACATAAAAGCTTTTGATTGGGGCTGTAGAATACAAGAACTACAGAAAGACAATCATGGCAATTATCTGACTGCTGACAAAGAAAAAGCACTTATCTATTTCAACCATGCTATGAATGCATTTCAACAATACATGGCAAAACATACAAACATGATGCCAGACAGGGGTGCTGAAGGCACCCTGATTAACCTTTGGCATGGACCTATACATGGACTGAAAGTATTGCGGGAAAAAGTGACTGGTTTAAATGCTGAAATACCTTTTAATACTGAAGAAGATGGAGATGGTCCTCCCTTACCCATTCTCATCAAGGAGCCAAAAAAAGATCCATATTAATCTTAAATTGTGATCACAAATATGACTGGTAGCCATTCAAATAATATTTCAGTTGACATTCAGGAAATAATTGAACATTTTCAATTTGAGCAACTCCCAGTTGAAGGAACTTTGTATAAAAGTACTTATCGCTCTTCTCGAGAATTGGCAGATGGGAGTCCGGTTGGCACAGCCATCATTGGCATGTACTGTGAAGAACCTCTGAGTGTATCTTGTTTTCATCGACTTCAACACGATGAAATTTGGCATTTTTATGGAGGTGATCCTTTTATACTATTTTTATTATACGATGATGGTAGCTCAGAAGAAATCACGATGGGCAACGAGCCACTTAAAGGACATTGTGTGCAGTATAAAGTCCCGGCTCATGTCTGGCAAGCAGGCTGTTTGAAGCCAGGAGGCCGATACGCACTATTTGGATGTACAATGGCGCCGGGTTTTACCGGGACTTGCTTCGAAGGGGCAATTGCAGAAAATTTGATTGCTGCTTATCCCTCTCGTGCCGATATCATTCGTAAGTTGAGCGTCAATGGACATCAAACACAAATGCCTGATGGTTATCCTGTTTAATTATCTAGAACTAGAAAAAATAATTAAATGATTCATCGTCTTTTTTCAGAACCATTGAATTCTACAAATAGCGTAGAGTTGGATTTCAGTGCGAAGAATACAGAATTGGACGCATCAATTTTTGGTTCTCTGCCTGCGTTTTGTGATTATGTGGAGTCTAAATTGGCAGGTAAGATAGGTTATGGAGGATACCTCGAGCATCGGATTGTTTATGAGGCACATGAGAATTTTGCAACAGACGCTGCCGATTTTAGGAATATTCATTTGGGGATGGACTTCTGGACATCAGCCGGTACGCCTGTTTACGCTCCATTAGATGGAGAAGTGCATAGCTTTCAAGTCAATGAAGGATCAGGGAATTATGGTCCGACAATTATCTTATATCACCCAAAAGAAAAGATTTATAGCTTATACGGACATCTCGCAAATGATGATTTAAAAGATTTGAAAGTAGGGGATGCAATTTTAGCAGGACAACTTTTATGTCACTTAGGTAATCCAACAGAAAATGGTGGGTGGCCACCCCATCTGCATTTTCAATTGATTCGCGATATACAACATTATCACGGAGATTATCCTGGTGTATGTTCGAAACGAGATCTGGATTTTTACAACAATAATTGTCCGGATCCGGGAAGTTTTGATTGAAAGCAGGTTATTTTTTGCGCAAACTGAAAATGCAGCTAACTTTTTATCAGTGCTAATATCCTACAAATACCTATTTCATGATGGTGTATCTGTTGCTAAAGAATGATCAAACCCGCTCCAGCATATAGGGATAAGTATTGCCTGCATTCCATTGTGCCACATAGAGATTTTTGTCGGCATCAACGCAAACATCATGACAATGTTTGAAAATGGGTTCTGCCTGAACCATCGGCTGCAATTCCCCTTTTTTGTAAGTGGGCTTTGTTCCACCCGGATTGGAAACAACTTTATTATTGCCGTCAAGTATGGTAACAAATCCGGCATTGTAGGTAAGCATGTGATTTTTCAAAGCAGAAAAACATACGCCTGAATACAGGTTTTGACCATCAAAAACAGCGCGACTCACATAGGCACCAGGAACCTGTATTGACGACCTGTAGGTGCCGTCCAGACTAAAAATCTTGAAACAAGTTTTGACCCGGTCTGTGCACATCAGCACCGGATCAGCCGGGTTTCGCGTGTCCAATGTAACGCCATGCGCCTGCTTGAAAAACTTTTCACCGAAACTGTCGCCACCAAACTTGCGGATGAATTCACCCTTTGAAGTGTATTGCAGTATGAACTGAGAACCATAGCCATCAGCAATATAGATATCCCCATTCGGACCGATACAGGTCTCTGTGGGTTTGAATTTGTCGCAATCACCATATTGTCCAATTGTTTTTGGATGCCTTATGGTGAGTAGTATTTTGCCATCCATGGTTGTCTTGTAAACCTCTCCTAACTCGTGATCTGTAATGTACAAAAACTCTTCCCCACCCTCATCGTGAATCGTCAGTCCATGTCCGCCCGGAAAAGCATGTCCCCAGGTATCCAACAACTTCCCTGACCTGTCGTAGATGATGATGTTATTTTTCTTTTCATTTGTCAGCAGAATGATTCGCTTCTTTTTATCGATTACCATTTCATGACAGTCTTTAACAGGAGTTCGCGCATCCAAAACACCCCAATCCTTATGTACCCTGTACCGAAAATCACCGTGGCCAATGACCGGTACATTCTTTGGGGTTGCTCGGATGATGTTGAAGGATGAACTTATGGCAATCGAGACTGCACCTGCTGTGGCTTGGCTGATGAATTGACGTCTTTTCATGAAAATGTTTCTTGGATTAAATTTATGCCAATCCTTGCAACATACATGTGTAAACTGTCTGTAGGCTCAATGTTATACTAGTATATTTCAGTAATTTCAGCAAGGCATTAAAAGTTTGGTCAAATTTCACAATGAACAGAAGAAAAGTTATAGGAAACTTATCCCTTGCCTCACTGGGCATTGCAACTACCGGATTTGCCAGCGGGAATATTTTCACATCACCTATTTTGCAACGTGAGGGTTCCTTTTCTTTGAACGGACATGTACTTCGCTTCACGCATCCCGGCATTACCAATAACTTTTCAATCACGATGCTGGCAGACACTCACCTCTTCAAAGATGATGAAAGGGGATTACCCTATGCTGATTTCAGCGGTAGGATGGCGAAAGCCTACAACAACACGAAACATTTTATTACTGGAGAACCTACAAATCCCGAAAAAGCGTTTGTAGAAACACTTCAGGTTGCGCAGCAATCCAATGCGGCATTGCTGGCCATGATTGGTGATATTTTCAGTTTCCCTTCCGAAGCGGCTGTGGAGTGGGTTAGAGAGGAGCTGAAAAAAAGTGGATTGGATTATATATTTACTGCCGGGAACCACGACTGGCACTATGAAGGAATGGAAGGCACTTCAGACATACTTCGGGACACCTGGATCAAAAAGCGTTTGCATCCCCTTTACAATGGTCAAAATCCATATGCGCACCGAAGGGAAATCAATGGGGTAATTTTCATCACTATCGACAATTCCACCTACGAAATCAATGCTGAGCAGCTAAACCTGCTGCAGTCTTGTCTGCAGGAAAACAAGCCCTGCATGCTTATGCTGCACATCCCACTTTATGCCCCTGGCAGACCTGTTTCCTTTGGTTGCGGACATCCGCAATGGAATGCTGCCAACGACAAAAATTTTAAACTCGAAAGAAGAATGCCTTGGCGTGCAGCTGGACATACCGCTTCCACCATGGCATTTTACAAAACTGTTTTTTCAGCTCCTAACCTAATGGGAATCCTAGCAGGACATATCCATCAACCCTCTGTTGATGTTGTCAACGGCATTCCACAGGTGGTGGCGGCCACCAATGCCAACGGTGGTTACCTACAGGTGAGTTTCAATGCAAACCATGACTACTTCCCTGCCCAATAGTCTATAACTAAAACCTTATCCAAATGAGGTTTCAAGACATCTACAAAGGCTTTGTGGGCAGGATGGGGCAAATAAACCTCACGGTCTT
>JBDLTO010000338.1:0-4896 GCA_039805815.1 Bacteroidota bacterium
AAGCATACTGAGTGAACCGATCATGTTAAATGCCGCCACAAGTAATATCAGGGAAAAAATACCATATATCGCAAGCTTCTCAAGCTTAATCGTTGAATACAATGTTCTATTTTGCTGATAACGGTCCTCAACCCTGTAATGATCACCAAGATATGCCTTCAACACCTGCAAGATCGAAGAAACATCAATACCCTCTTCTAACCGTAATTCCAAAGCCGAAAATTCTGCCTGTTCAAAACCCATGTAATCTTTTACAAACTGAAGATCTGTGATGACATATTTGTTGTCAAATTCACTTTGAATGGCAAAACTGCCCTGCGGATAAGCCATTGACATGGATAAAGCTTCAGCTGGATCAGCAATCCTCTGGATATTTTTTTTGGGCAGGTACACTGAAACTGGCTCAATGCTCCTGTCTGAAAGCAAACCCAGGGCTTGTTCAATACCTACACCCATGACCAGACCTGGCTGATCAGCATTCCCAATTTCATACCCCCCCCTGTACATAGCTCCCTTGACACCTGAAACATCAGCATAGTTGGCATCAACTCCTTTTAGCTGAACAACCACTTGCAGGCTGCCATTTTGAATCAGTGCTTTGCCTTCGGCTGTTTTGGACAAACCACTTATCCCTTTTATACCAAGGATGTGTTGAATCTGCTCCGGAGAGACTGTTATGATTTTCCCCTTGGCCGGACTGATTTTAACTTCAGGATAAAATGATGCGTAAAGTGATTTGACAAGCGATTCAAAGCCATTGAACGCACTAAGGATGGTAATCAGTGATGCTGTACCAACAGCGATGGCAAGAACACTAACCCATGAAATTACATTGATAGCTTGTGTTGATTTTTTGGCTTTAAAATAACGCCACGAAAACCTGAGGATCCGGTTTAACCTCATTGCCCCTTTTCTTCATTGATTTTCTTAAAAATTTCTTCCATCTTGAACACATGGTCAAGTGTATCATCTCGGAAGAACCGCAATTCAGGGACCCTGCGCAGCTGCTGTTTAACCCTCAGTCCCAGTTCCTTCCTTAATTCACTTTTCCTGTCTTCCAACCTTCCCATGGCAACACTGGGATTAGATACCTGAAATAAACTCAGGTATATTCTGGCTTCTAGCAGATCAGGCGTAACCTTAACCCCTGCAATAGAAACCATCCCCCCGTCAATCATATTAAGCCCCATCCTGAGGAAAATATCATTCATTTCTTCCAGAATCACTCCGGCTACCTGCTTTTGTCTTTTGCTTTCCTCCATAATGTATACCCTTGATGGCTGTAAAATTAGTTACTTTTGAGTCCAATTCGCTAAAAATCAGTTTTCATCACATGAGGAGTCTCCGTATCATTTTTTCTTACATCAGAAAGTATCCTAAACTCGTTATTGGTTATTTCTCACTAAACCTACTTTCTGCAACCTTTTCACTGATCTCGCTAACGATGCTTGCACCTTTTCTAACCCTTATATTCGGACTCGGGAAGGGTGGAACGGTTACAGCATCCAGGTTCAGTATTGGAGAAGTGACAGATAATTTTTATGCATACCTCACAGCACTTACTTCTACTGAAGGAGGCAAAATAACGGCACTGGGCATCATTTGCATCATTGTAGCGGGTGCAATTCTGATGAAAAATATTTTCCTGTATTTATCCCTCTTCTTGCTCACTCCTATCCGGAACAGCATTATCAATGATATGCGCACTGATATGTTCCGCAAAATACTTGAATTGCCTATTGGTTTTTTCAACGAACAACGCAAGGGGGATATCATGAGTAAACTTACCAATGACCTCCAAGACGTTGAATTCTCAACAATCAGCTTCCTTGAAAGTTTTTTCAGAGAACCACTTCTTATCAGTCTCTACCTTTTCGCAATGATCAACCTGAGCCCTGAACTCTCAGTTTTTCTATTGCTTTTTTTACCTGTTGCGGGACTTATCATTGGCAGAATAGGTAGATCACTCAAAAAGGTATCTGCGGGTGTACAAATCAAGCTTGGTGAAATATTGAGTACCATAGAAGAAACACTGGGTGGAATCAGAGTTGTCAAAGCGTTCAATGCTGAATCACAGCAACTGAACAGGTTTCAGAGAGAGAACAATGAACTTTTCACCATTAAAAATAGCGCAAACAGAAGACGAGACCTGGCTATGCCCGTTTCAGAAACACTCGGAATATTAGCAGTTTGCTGTGTATTATATTACGGAGGAACGCTTGTACTACAGAATGACTTTGGCCTGAGTGGTCCGGATTTCCTCACCTTCATAGCCATTTTCACCCAGATCATAAACCCGCTAAAAGCATTCAGTACTGCATCTTATAATATCCGTAAAGGCGCTGCGAGTATAGAACGGATCCAACACCTTATCCTGGAAGAACAATCGGTAAAAGAGGATGAAAACCCCATCGGCATTCATTCATTCAACAAGACTATCGAACTCAGAAATATCAGTTTTGCTTATCCCGACAAAACTATTTTACACGATATCAACCTAACCATACAAAAAGGACAAACCATTGCATTGGTAGGTGCTTCCGGATCTGGCAAATCAACACTGGCAGACCTTATTCCGAGATTTCATGACCCCTCTTCAGGAGAGGTATTGATCGACGGCGTAAACATCCGTCGCTATAAGCTCAAAGACCTGCGTAACCTGATGGGCATCGTCACGCAAGAGCCTGTTTTATTTAACGATACAGTCAACGCAAATATCTCCTTGGGTAACGAACAAGCCAATCATGATGACATAACAAAAGCCGCCCGGATTGCAAATGCACATACCTTCATTGAAAGCAAGGAAGATGGCTACATGACAAAAGTTGGAGACAGGGGATCCAAACTCAGCGGAGGAGAAAGACAAAGGGTTACCATTGCCCGTGCTGTTTTAAAAAATCCTCCGATTATGATTTTGGATGAAGCTACTTCTTCACTGGATACAGAAAGTGAAAAATGGGTTCAGGATGCCATCAACAACCTGATGAAAGATCGTACAAGTATCATTATTGCACACCGACTTTCAACAGTGAGACATGCCGATGAAATTATCGTCTTGCATGAAGGCCGAATTGCTGAAAGAGGTAAGCACGAAGATTTGATCCAGCAAAATGGTATTTACAGCAAGTTGGTGAACATGCAGGAAATGAAATAATACTACTGATTAAAATTTGAACCTGGTCTGTTCATCTTGGTCTTTGCTTCCATACTGAGTGTGGCATGAGGCACAGCACGTAACCTTGCCCTATCAATCAGCTTACCAGTTACCCTGCAAATGCCATATGTTTTGTTTTCAATGCGCATCAGGGCTTTTTCAAGCTTTTCAATGAAGTCAATCTGGCGGCTTGCCATCTGACTGAGCTGTTCACGTTCCATGCTAAGGCTACCATCCTCCATGGTCATGTAACGACTATCTGAGTCTTCACCACTCATGGTATCCTTTCGGGTGATTAGTCCGTTCAAGTAAGCAAGCTCCTGTTTAGCAGCAGATAATTTGTTTTGTATCAATTCTCTGAACTCAGCCAGCTCCATATCTGAATACCGCTGTGTGGGCGTGGTTTCGATTACCTCCTCCTTTGTATCCAAGAGAGACCTTGTAAACTCAGGTTCATATTTGCGGGCCGACTTAGAATTAATTTTCGGCATTGCAACGGGTTTTGTATCTTTTTTGGATTCTTTGGCACGCAATGCTTTCCTGATTTCTGCAGGACTGGCAGTTACTTTACTTGTTTCAGCAAAGCGAACTTCTTGTGAAGGTACAGGGGGTTTCTTAACCTGAGTCCTGGCTTTATCTTTTGAAGGCACTGCAGATCTGGCTGGGGCAGCAGGTTTAGCTGATTTTTGAGGGGCTTCAGCCGGTGATTTTTTTACCGTGCTTTTGGGAGCCTGGTCCTGAACAGCAGGCTTGGCCGACACAGACTTAGCTGCAGGCTTTGATGCTGACTTGGCGGGGGCAGCAGACTTTGTTGCACTTGCAGCTGGTTTAGCATTCTTGGGAGCAACAGGAGCAGCTTTTGCAGTTTTTTTCTCCGGAGTGTCAGATTTGGGTACAGATTTAACAGCTGCAGCCTTTGCTGAAACTGGAGATTTTGTTGCTGTTGCAGCTTTTTTAGCCGGTGCTGCCGCTTTTTTGGGTGTTGCCTTCTTTGTTGCCATAATACTTAACCTTTTTTTATAACGTTGATTTTCAGCAACTTACCATTAATCTCCGTTTCTACACCCTTATCAAGCCCAGCTATAAGGGAAATATGGTCTGCTAAAATTTCCGCGCAAATATAAGCTTTAAATTGCGTAAACGATATATCCAACTGATTATCAGATTGTATTTCAACAGAAATCAGGTCTGTTAATGCCAAATCCAAATCTTTTCGTATTTTTTGTATTCTGTTGACAAGCTCTCTGGCATCGCCCTCTTGCGACAGATCAGCCGTAAGGGTCACATCGAGTGCCACAGTAAGTGCATTCCTTGATGCTACCATCCAGCCCTGTACATCTTCACTCTGGATATCTACTTCGTCTCTGCTAATCTCAAAAAGCTCTCCTTCAATGTTGAGCTGCATATTGCCCGTTGTTTCCAAAGACCTTATATCCTCCTGAGAAAGAGAGGCAATCTGGGTTGCAGCAGCCTTCATTCTGGATCCAAGCTTTTTACCCAGTATTACAAAGTTGGCTTTAATGCGTTTTCTGATGAAATCATTATCTGCGGGTAGATACTGCATTTCTTTTACATTCACTTCTGCAAGAATGAGCTCTTCAACCTTTTTAAGTTGATCCTGCATTACTGATCCGGTAACTGGAATAAGGATTTTTTGCAGGGGCTGCCTAACCCTGATGTTTACTTTCTTTCTGATAGAAAGCACCAGTGAGGATAATTCCTGAGCCATATACATGCGTTCT
>JBDLTO010000339.1:0-5221 GCA_039805815.1 Bacteroidota bacterium
CCACTGAAATCCTTATTTTTACCAGGCAGGTTTAATACATTTCTGCCTTTTCCTTTTTCCATTACCACAGGCATATTCTGTTCTCCAGTGGATGTTTTTTTATACCATTCACCCTGATATCCTGTTTGGTTCACTTTCAACTTCAGTAGCGCTTCAAAAAATGGCAAATCAACCAACAGAGAATCACCTGATTGTCGGATTTGATTTATAAGTATACGCTCAGTATCATTGACGATTGTCCATTGCAACTTTCCGGCAGACCTATTCTCTTCTATTTTGAATACGATATGATAACCATCATTTCGCTTTACTTCAGCCCGATAATGTTGTTGAGCAAACAGGCTTTCACAGAGTATCACAAAAAATAAAATCAACTGATAGTTCCTTAACCGCATAACAAAACTTTATTGAAGATTTAAAAACATATCTGAAGTCATTCGACCAAGATCGTATTCTGGTATCCAGCCCCAGTCATTCCTGGCACTGGAGTCATCAATACTTTGTGGCCAACTGTTAGCAATCTGTTGCCTGTAATCTGGCGCATATGTAATTTCAAAATTGGGAATATGTCCGGATATTTCAGCTGCGATTTCTGCAGGGGAAAAACTCATGCCAGCAATATTGTATGAAGTTCTGACTTTTATTTTGGAAGCTGGTGCTTCCATCAGTTCAATTGTGGCCCTGATTGCATCAGGCATATACATCATGGGTAGCCTGGTTTCCGCTTCCAGAAAACTTTTGTATCTGCTTTTCTCCTTGGCTGCATGGAATATTTCAACGGCATAATCAGTTGTACCTCCACCTGGCGAAGATTTATAACTTATCAGACCGGGATACCGCAGACTTCTTACATCAACACCATAACGCTGATGAAAATAATTACACCAGAACTCTCCTGCATATTTGCTAATACCATAAACAGTTGTTGGCTCAATAATGGTTTGCTGCGGACAATCCAATTTTGGTGATGTAGGTCCAAATACAGCTATACTGCTTGGCCAGTATACTTTATCCAGTTTCTCTTCTTTGGCGATGTCAAGTACATTCAAGAGCGATTGCATATTCAGATTCCAGGCCAATGGTGGATTTTTTTCACCCGTAGCCGACAAAATTGCAGCCAGAAGGTACACCTGTGTGATGTTTTGCCTTATAATCTGAACATGAAGCATTTCCTTATTCATGACGTCAAGGCTAACATATGGACCAGTACCACGAAGCAAATCATTCTCCTCGCGCAGGTCTGAAGCCACAACATTGGCTCCGCCATATATTTTCCTGAGTGCAAGGGTGAGTTCAACGCCAATTTGTCCGCTTGCGCCAATGACCAGGATTCTGTCTTTTCTCATCAGACTTGAGTTTTGTTTGCAAATATCGATATTAAAACTGAACCGAGAATAGTTAAAACCCAGATGATTATCTTTGTAAAATGGAGACATTTCTGAAAGAAAAATTTAAGGAGCAGGCGTACGACGAAAACAGCTTCTTCCTGATAGCAGGCCCTTGTGTAATTGAAAGCCAATCCCTTTTAAATGAAATAGCAGACAAGGTTTCTTCGATTTGCCGCAACCTGGGTATTCCCTATATATTCAAAGCTTCATACAGAAAAGCCAATAGAACAAGTGCTGCATCATTCAGCGGACTGGGTGATGAAACCGGACTGGTTCTGCTGCAGTCAACAGGAAAAAAATTTAACCTCCCAACAACTACAGATATCCATGCTGCTGCAGAAGCATCGCTGGCAGCAGGTTATGCGGATATTTTACAAATACCCGCATTTCTATGCAGACAGACTGACCTCCTCATTGCAGCAGGTGAAACCGGGAAGATTATAAACATCAAAAAAGGACAGTTTATCAGTGGGGAAGCCATGAAATTTGCTGTGGACAAAGTCAAAAAAACGGGTAATAACAGCATCATGCTAACTGAAAGGGGAACAACTTTTGGGTATCAGGATTTGGTGGTTGACTACAGGAATATACCAATCATGCAATCCATTGGGGTTCCCGTGATCATGGATTGCACACATGCACTCCAACAACCCAATCAAACTTCAGGTGTAACAGGTGGAAACCCTCAACTGATTGGCACCATTGCCAAAGCTGCGATTGCTGCCGGAGCTGACGGGCTGTTCATTGAAACCCATCCTGAACCTCACAAAGCATTGAGTGATGGCGCTAATATGCTTAAGCTTGATTTACTCGAACCACTGCTGGAAAAATTGGTCAAAATCAGAAGAGCTGTAATTTAATGATAACGCAATGGGTTTCTGCGACCCATGCCGATATAACGCTTGATATTCATCCAGAATGCAAGAAAAAAGTAAAAAATTACAGGTGATCCCAGTGTTAAACAGGATATGTAAATGAAGTATTTTCTAATGGTAAATGTAGGGATACCCATCTTCTCTCCTATCCGGGTACAAACGCCCAAAACCTGCCATTCTATGAAATTCCTGAACTTATCCATACCATAAAGATAATTAATCCTATTATTTAATGAACAGTTGGTAAGGGCCTTTGAATTGACTAATTTTGCACAGCAAAATTAAAATAAAATAAACCATGGTATTCGATTTAGACCTCATTCGGAAAACCTACCAGGAAATGCCTGCTAAGGTTGATGCCGCCAGGGCTGCTCTCGGCAGACCATTAACACTGGCTGAAAAAATATTGTATGCCCATCTGTGGAAAGGTTCTGAAGTCAAGGATTTTGAAAGGGGTAAAGCCTATGTGGATTTTGCACCAGACAGGGTTGCTATGCAGGATGCAACAGCACAGATGGCCCTTTTACAATTTGACACAACCGGGCGCAAAAAAGTTGCAGTTCCTTCAACTGTTCATTGTGATCACCTCATTGTTGCAAAGGAAGAAAGTACAACTGACCTGAAAAAGGCTGTAACAGAAAACGAAGAGGTGTATAATTTCCTTTCTTCAATCTCCAATAAATATGGTATTGGCTTCTGGAAACCAGGAGCAGGTATAATCCATCAGGTTGTACTTGAAAATTATGCATTCCCAGGTGGTATGATGATCGGAACTGATTCGCATACCGTTAATGCAGGTGGCTTAGGTATGATCGCTATTGGTGTAGGTGGAGCTGATGCATGTGACGTTATGGCCGGTTTGAGCTGGGAATTACTTATGCCCAAGCTTATTGGTGTTAAACTCACAGGAAAACTGAATGGCTGGGCATCCCCTAAGGATGTTATCCTGAAAGTCGCAGGTATACTTACAGTGAAAGGTGGTACAAATGCCATTGTAGAATATTTTGGAGAAGGTGCAACAAGTATGAGCTGTACAGGTAAAGGCACAATCTGTAACATGGGTGCAGAAGTAGGTGCAACTACCTCTACGTTTGGATATGATGAAAGCATGTCTCGTTACCTCAAATCAACCGGAAGAGCTGAAGTTGCAGAAGCAGCTGATGCAATTAAATCTTACCTGACTGGAGATCAAGAAGTTTACGCAAATCCGGAAAAATACTTTGACAGGGTTATTGAAATCAACCTCAGCGAACTTGAACCACATCTGAATGGTCCGTTTACACCTGACTTGGCTACCCCTATATCAAAAATGAAGGAAGAAGCCGCTAAAAACAACTGGCCTACAAAAGTGGAAGTAGGATTGATTGGCTCTTGTACCAACTCCTCATATGAGGATATCAGCAGAGCTGTGAGTCTTGCTAAACAAGTAGCTGAAAAGGGACTTAAAACTAAAGCAGAATTCACCATCACACCTGGTAGTGAACTGGTTAGATATACCATTGAAAGAGATGGTTACCTTGATACCTTCGCCCAGATTGGTGCCACTGTTTTTGCCAACGCATGTGGGCCCTGCATCGGCATGTGGGACAGGATGGGTGCTGAAAAGCAGGAGCGTAATACAATCGTCCATTCCTTTAACAGAAATTTTGCCAAACGTGCAGATGGCAATCCGAATACACTGGCTTTTGTAGCTAGCCCTGAAATAGTTACAGCCCTCGCAATTGCCGGTGACCTTACCTTCAACCCCATCACAGATACCTTAATTAACGAGCAGGGGGAAGCTGTTAAGCTTGATCCTCCAAGTGGCGATGAGTTGCCAACAAAGGGATTTGCAGTTGAGGATGCTGGTTACCAGGCTCCGGCTGAAGATGGAAGTGGAATTGTTATTGACGTAAAATCAGACAGCAAGAGGCTTCAACTTCTTTACCCATTCCCAGCCTGGGCAGGCACTGACCTAAAAGGGCTTAAACTGCTAATCAAGGCAAAGGGTAAATGTACTACTGATCATATCTCCATGGCAGGCCCATGGCTGAAATTCAGAGGTCACCTTGATAATATCAGTAACAATATGCTTATTGGTGCAGTCAACTTCTTCAATGAAAAGACTGATAATGTAAAAAATCAGCTCACAGGAGAATATGGCCCTGTACCAGCTACACAAAGAGCTTACAAAGCTGCAGGAATTGGAAGTATTGTAATTGGTGATGAAAACTATGGCGAAGGTTCTTCAAGGGAACATGCTGCCATGGAGCCACGCCATCTGGGGGTTCAGGTGGTTATGGTTAAATCATTCGCCCGCATACACGAAACAAACCTGAAAAAACAAGGTATGCTTGCACTCACTTTTGCCAAAAAAGAAGATTACGAGCTGATTCGTGAAAATGATGTAATTGATGTGACCGGCTTAACTGATTTTATCCCGGGTAAATCTCTTAACGTTGTATTGAATCATGACGATGGAAGTCAGGATACCATTGAAGCAAATCACAGCTATAATGAACAGCAAATTGAATGGTATAAGTCAGGAGGCGCGCTCAACGTCATCCGTGCAAATTCCAAATAAAAATTGAGATGATTATAGAAAAAAGGGAAGGGAACTAATCATCCTTTCCCTTTCTTTTTTTGCTCATATTCCTGAATTTCTTTAGGAACTGGCTTAAGCGGTGCAACCGGTTTAGGTGCCTTTTGACCAGATGCTTCTTTCTCTGGCTGCCCAAATACGAAACGTTCCGTTTTAATTATCGTACCCATTCCCGGATCATAATGGTTCCAAACACCATGCTTTACTTCTGCTGACTCATGCTTGATGATTTTAATCAATGTACGGGTGGGATTATCCAGATCCGGAACCTCAATTGTATCATAGGGGTTGGCAGGATCGATAGATTTCCAGCTCTCTTCTCTCAGTAAATCACCTAACCGGGTATAATAAAACTGTTTACCCTCCCTGAACCCTCC
>JBDLTO010000340.1:0-4001 GCA_039805815.1 Bacteroidota bacterium
ACAATTCCGAATAAAACCAGCCCTATCGGCAGATGAACCATTACGGGATGCAGTACACCCCAATTTTGAAGCCAGCTTAACTTAACAGCCTCACCTGATTCCAGCCAATTTAGATGTACAGAAATGGCAAAAAGGAGTGCCACAATAACCAGTAAATTGGTCAGGATAAGCAGTTTGTTACCTGTCAGGATTTTTTCTATACGGCTGTTCGTCAAACTTAATGTATTAGAGCAATGAATTTACTGAATTCGGTGGGAATTCTATAAAAATTATACCCTATTGTGCAGTAGTGTTTGGTATTTGTGTAATTCAAATGGGACTATTCCATACTAAATTTTACTGCAACATCTCCCGAACCCAGTGCTTCTTTCAGTCCAGCTACATTTTCAATCCTACCGATTCTTGTATAGGAATAGCGGGTGTTGAATGTTTCATAAAAAACAACCAGCGTAGAAGACCCGTAAAGCATGATATCGCCAGCTTTTATCACGCCAGGATTCGAAGCCTCTGCAGGAAGACTTATTGGCAGGTCAGCATACTTTTCATTGGCATTGAGCTCTATCATGTCAAGTTTTAATGGAAGCAAGGACCTTAATGCTTTGCTTGTTGCATTATCAGAAAGTGTTGCAGCAAATTTCCTGCCTCCGATATCAATTTTAATTTCTGCCATTAGTGAATCAAATTAGCTTTTCAACTAGTTTTTAAACTGGCACCAAAATAGGGACACATAGACAAAAATCAAAGCATTTAGAACACAATTCAGAGGGGTAAAAGACAAACTATTCTTCCTTTATAGACTCACTAAACTTTATGCCTAAAATAAAAATCCCCCAAGATTTGGGGTTGATCCCAAGCTTTGGGGTTGATCCTAACTGACATCAATCATTTGCATTTTTGGGCGTGAAAAAAGGGTTTACGAAATTTTCATTCATAAACCCTTGTTATCAGTGGGAGTTGACGGGATCGAACCGCCGACCCTCTGCTTGTAAGGCAGATGCTCTAAACCAGCTGAGCTAAACTCCCAAACGGGTTGCAAATATAGGGACAGAAATCAATTTGACAAAATAAATTGAAATTGAATTTGCATTTATTTTTTTGACCAGATGCAGATGGCACCGTCCATATTGGTATACGTGTAAATATTGCCCGTCCTGTTGAAAGTGACAGTCGCCTGCTTATCACCGGGTTTTTCATAAACATTTTCTGAAACCATGAGCCAAATATTTTGTCTGCCGTTTACGGTCTGATAAATCACATCCTGCCCTTTGTCATTTTTTCCGGGCTTGAGGGTCATGGAAACATTGCCACAGTTACTTACCCAGGCACCCGTAAGTGGTTCGCCAGCTGCATTCATATCATATTCTTCAATTTTACGGGTGGGCCTGTTGAATTTGGAAACAATTTCCGGTTTTTGTCCGGGCTTGACGGCAAACCTCACTTCTCCTGTCAGGACCTGTCCCCGCGAAAGCTTGAAAAGCACTTCATTTGTTTTGGTAACTGCTTTAGTTTGTTCCCCGGTTATTTTGGCAGCATTATTCAACATCCCCATCAGACCCGTTGCATTTTTGGCATAGGTCTCACAAAGGGCCATATTTTCGTATGTGTTGAGCCTAAACTGTCCGTCAGGCTGCTTTTTCATGGGAATTGTGTAATAGACGTCATGCGGATTGGTATTCTCGGCCACCAGAACCAATTTGTACCGATCCCTTTTGTCTGATTCCTCCAATTTTGTCAGTTGATAAGAAAGATTGATACCCGATTGGCCATTAAGCGCAACCTTTTCCTGTGCTCCAATACTGCCTATTACAGCAATCTGCAGCAATAATGCCAAGCCAAAACGAAAAACCAGTGAACGAATCATCGCAAAAAGTTGTTTGCTTAAATCTACAATAAAACAGCCAAGGGATTGGCTTGATTGAAAAGGAATTTTGGTGGGAATCGAAAAATTCCATAATTTTGATGTTTAAACATTGATATAACAGACATGGAAAACAATTTATTGAAAGCGTTGGAATGGCGGTATGCAACAAAAAAAATGAACGGTCAGGAGATTCCTGAAGAAAAACTCAATAACATCCTCGAAGCAATCAGACTTAGTCCGAGCTCACTGGGCTTCACTCCCTATACCGTATTAGTTGTGAAAGACAAGGCTATAAGGGAAAAACTGCTTCCCCACTGCTATAACCAGACCCAAATCACAGATTCCTCAGCAGTAGTGGTTTTTGCAGCTTGGAAAAATTTCAACATCGGACAGGTGGATCAATACATGCAGGAGATTGCCCAAACCCGCAATATCCCTGTTGAGTCGCTGGAAGGATTTGCAGCCAACATCAAAGGAAAAATCAACAATTCCACCCAAGAAGAACTCAGCAATTGGGCAGCCAAACAAACTTATATAGCATTGGGTTTCGGACTGACCGCAGCAGCGCTCAACGCGGTTGACTCTACGCCGATGGAAGGATTCAATCCTGCTGGGGTTGATGAAGTGCTTGGATTGGAGGCACAAGGACTGACTGCAGCTTGCTTATTGGCATTGGGCTACCGTGACGAGGAAAAAGATTTCCTTGCCAAAGCTGCGAAAGTGAGGAGAAACCCTGAAGCGTTTTTCGTTCACATCTGATTACATCACCAATATATCAATACCATCCCCCAAAAGGTTTTGGATTCATCAATGTGTGCTAATCAGGCAGGAGGTTGAGCGGCATGATGAATTCAAACCTGTTGGGATTGGGTTTGTTGGTAAGAATTTGTGTATCCAATAACCTGCTGTAACGGAATCCAAAACTAACAGCCTGTTGGTTCCACCATTTGGTATCGAAATAGATTTCGGTTCCGGCACTGGCCAGTTGAAATACTTTTTGTGTTCTCAGACTCTTGAGATTCATGTTATCATAGAAAAGATTTGCCCTCACCCTTTGGAAGTAAACGATATTCCCCACACCCCAATCAGGATATACCAAGGGCAAATGGTAGTTTACTGAATAGCGCCACATCCGGGGATAATTGAAAGCCTGATACCCCCTTGCCATAGCAAAATTATTGGAAAAATTGTATTGACCCAGGGTGTCTCGTGACTGATATCCTGCTCCGATGACGAGGGCATGATTCCTGAAGATTCCGGGCAAATACAATTGAGTCGACAAAAGTGTTTGCTGAGCTGATGTATTGCCCACAGCAACCCGGTTCAAAACTCTGGTCACCAAGGCGAAACGGGGATAAATATGCTGCACAGCTTTTTGTGTTTGCATCGACCATGTCAATTGCTGAAGGGCATACGCAACAAACCTGTCTCTTGGTGTTACATTGTTCTTGTTGATATAATCCAAAGACACCCCATTCATCCTGAACTGCAAATCCAGGTTCCGATAGAGCTTGCCCCCCGTAAAATTCAAAGGGAGCTGCAACCCAATATTGCCTGTCCATTCATTCCATTGCAACGATCTGGTGCTGTCGCGGAAAGTTCTGTTGGCTGTATAGTTTGTTCCACCATTGATCCAAGGGTACAATCCGCCATAACCCAACTCTGCCCCTACCCGATGGGACCCTTCATTTTCATTGTAAGCATAGGTATATGACGACCTCCACTTATTCAACACATCCTCACCATATAAGGTAAAACTCCATTCAGGTTGTTCGTAGAATGGTCTCCAACTATGGATATTGGGCCAGCGATGCTTGTACTTGGAAGCCGCAACATCTGATGCCACAGTCAAACTGCTATCTTCCGCCTTCACTGTAATCAAGTCTGTCAATTCGCGGCTGGTCCATGTTGAAGCCGATTTGCTGAAGAGTTGCTCCCCGTCAGCAGTGGGACTGCTGAACACCAGCTGTTCATCCCCTTGACGCAAATCCCCTGCATATACGCCGGTGTATCCTTCGGCAAGGAGGCCGTGCTTACCTGTTTGGAGGTCATGTGCCCAGAGTTGGTTTGTATTTCCTTGAGAAACGGAAAAAATGAGTTTGCCGTTGGTTAGCCGTAAAAAAGATAGCGGCGCATTTAC
>JBDLTO010000341.1:0-4622 GCA_039805815.1 Bacteroidota bacterium
CGGGAAACCACAGTGGTATGGGACCGCAATACTGGGGAGCCTGTTTACAGAGCGATAGTCTGGCAAGACAGGCGTACGGCAGCGTACTGTGATAAATTGAGGGCAGAAGGACATGCCGAAATGATTAAAAACAAGACCGGATTGGTTCTCGATGCCTATTTCTCTGGCACGAAGCTCAAGTGGATCCTCGATCATGTTCCCGGAGCCCGTGAACGAGCAGAACGCGGAGAGCTTGCTTTTGGAACAATTGACACTTGGCTACTCTGGAAACTTACTGAGGGCAAAGTGCATGCCACTGATGTTAGCAATGCATCCCGGACAATGTTATTTAATCTGCACAGTCTCCAGTGGGACGAAACCCTGCTTGACTTACTCGGCATCCCGGCATCTGTATTGCCTGAAGTAAGGGGAAACAGTGAAGTTTATGGCTATGCTTCTGCTATTGGCATGTCTGAAGTGCCTGTTGCAGGAATGGCTGGTGATCAGCAGTCGGCTTTATTCGGACAAATGTGCATACAAGAAGGGATGGTGAAAAATACCTATGGAACCGGCTGTTTTATGTTGATGAACACCGGTACCCAGGCAGTTGCTTCCGCAAATAACCTCCTTACAACGGTAGCCTGGCAAATCAATGGGGTTACCAATTATGCCCTGGAAGGCAGCGTTTTCATTGCCGGAGCTGCTGTTCAGTGGCTGCGCGACGGATTGAAAATTATCCGAAGTTCTGCTGATGTTCAGGCTTTGGCCGCATCTGTACCTCATACTGATGGTGTAGTAGTGGTTCCCGCATTTTCAGGATTGGGGGCGCCCCATTGGAACCCTTATGCAAGGGGAACAGTTTTTGGAATAACAAGAGGCACTACTGATGCGCATATTGCCAGGGCAACCCTGGAGAGTATTGCATACCAGACCTATGATGTACTTAAAGCTATGGAGTCTGATTCCGGAATTTCCATTGCTGAACTGCGTGTTGACGGTGGCGCAACTGTCAATGACCTGATGATGCAGTTTCAGAGTGATATACTGTCTGTAAGGGTATTGAGGCCGGAAGTTATTGAAACAACTGCATTGGGTGCTGCCTACCTTGCAGGGCTTGCTGTAGGTTTCTGGGGTTCTGTTGAAGAGATTTCTGCTCAATGGAAGGTGTCAGGGGATTTTCAGCCTGAGATGGAAAAAGCAGAGGTAAATGAAAGGTTACATGCATGGAGCAGGGCGGTGAAGGCTGTACTCGCATGGTCTGCCTCATAACTGAAGTGTAAAATTACAAAATATACAGTTGAATAGAAATCATGCTATTGAAGCCCTGGGTAAAGTGCCCGTCTGGGATATCATCGTTATTGGAGGTGGTGCAACAGGGTTGGGCATTGCTGTTGATGCCGCACAAAGGGGCTTCAGTGTATTACTGCTCGAAAAGGGAGATTTTGCCAAAGGTACTTCAAGCCGCAGTACCAAACTGGTTCACGGTGGGGTGAGGTACCTGGCACAGGGAAATATCAAATTGGTTGTTGAAGCGCTCAGAGAACGTGGTTTTTTACTTGCCAATGCACCACATCTTACGCGTATTCAGCAATTTATAATACCTGCGTACAGTTTCTTTGACAAATGGTTTTACGGCATCGGACTGGCACTTTATGACCTGCTTTCTGGTAAACTTAGTCTGGGCAGGACTAAAATAATGGGTAGGAAAACAGTTTTATCTGGAATGCCCTTTTTGAAAAGCGATGGATTAAGAGGAGGAATCGCATACCTAGACGGACAGTTTGATGATGCAAGGTTGTCCATCACACTCGCATTGACTGCCCACGATCAGGGAGCTGTTTTGATTAATTACATGAGTGTTTCAGCACTTAGCAAAACCAATGGCAAGGTAACTGGCGTAACAGCACAAGATGAGCTCAGGGATATGCAGTATAGCCTCGAATCCCGGGTTGTGATCAATGCAACAGGCGTTTTTGTAGATAGTATACTAGACATGGATGATCAGGCTTCACCAGCTGCGGTCATGCCCTCGCAGGGCGTGCATTTGGTTGTTGAAAAATCGTTTTTTCCAGGTAGTCAGGCCCTCATGATACCCAAAACCAAAGATGGCAGGGTATTGTTTGCGTTACCCTGGCAGGAATCAATTGTTATTGGCACAACAGACACACCCTTGAACGAGATCAGAGAGGAGCCAGTGGCACTGAAATCAGAAATTGATTTCATTATTGGCCAGTTCAATGCATACAGTCAGAAGCCAATAGCCTATGTTGATATACGTTCGGTTTTTGCCGGGTTGAGACCATTGGTAAAGACTTCAAACAATGGCAGCACTGCAATGGCATCCCGTGACCATACCATTTTCGTTTCTGGGAGTAATCTTATAACGATTACCGGAGGGAAGTGGACAACTTACAGGAAAATGGCAAAGGATGCGGTCAACAATGCAGCTTTTGTAGCCAAACTGCCTATAATAAAATGCAGAACAAGAAAGTTAAAGCTTCATGGCTCAACTGGTTCCGTTCATTACGGAGAAAGACTTTCTGCTTATGGAACAGATGCTGTTTATATCCTACAGCTTATTGAGCAGGATCCGGAACTTGGAAGGCCAATTGCAGAAGGACATCCTTACTGCAAGGCTGAAATTATTTGGTCTGTGAAACAAGAAATGGCCATGACGGTAGAGGATATATTGGCGAGAAGATCAAGGTTGCTTTTTCTGGATGCAGAAAAGGCTATTGCAGCTGCATTACCTGTGGCACAATTGATGGCAGGGCTGCTCCATGAAAATGAGGATTGGATTAGTCATCAGGTAAAATCTTTTCATGAACTCGCACTCGGATATATGGCAGGTAACATATTGTCAGAAAATTAATTAAATTGGTTAAAATTTGTTTGCCATGACACCATTTGTTGCTGAAGTTGCCGGTACAGCTGTTTTAATCACCCTTGGATCAGGAGTGGTTGCCAATGTTTTGCTTGCCCGTACAAAAGGAAACAATGCAGGCCTGATTGTCATTGCGCTCGCCTGGGCTGTAGCAGTATTTGTTGGTGTTTATATCTCTGCTGAAGACAGTGGTGCGCATTTGAATCCTGCAGTAACTGTAGGATTGGCAGTGGCAGGAAAATTCAGTTGGGAGCTTGTTCCATCATACGTACTGGCCCAATTTCTGGGGGCATTTATCGGCTCAATACTAACATGGTTGACATATCGGGATCATTTTTCCGAAACAACAGATAAAGAAGTTATCCTTGCTGTTTTTTCTACCGGGCCAGCCATCAGGAAACCCGTCAACAACTTTATTACGGAAACGATTGCCACATTCATATTCATGTTTGCCATCCTTCATATTCAAAAAGGAGAAATGAAATTGGGAGCACTAGATGCCCTTCCTGTTGCCCTCCTCGTTTTAGGTATCGGATTAAGCATGGGTGGTCCAACCGGCTACTCCATTAACCCCGCCAGAGATTTGGGTCCCCGAATCATTCATGTGCTCTTACCCATCAAGCAAAAGGGTGGTAGTGACTGGAAATATGCTCCAATACCGGTTGTTGGACCCCTCGTAGGCGCCATTCTGGCAGCCCTTCTTTATGTACAGTTGCAGTAAACAGAGGGATTCCTGAAAAAAATTGCCTGCTGATTTTTCCAATCGGTGCTTCCTGCTTACCTTTGCGGCCTGAAATCGACATTTATCCATTTCAAACAATAAACATGTCAAATACAGGTAAAATAAAACAGGTAATCGGTGCCGTTGTTGACGTACATTTCAACGGACAGCTTCCTGAGATCTACAATGCCCTTGAATTGCAGCGTGAAAACGGCGACAAGCTTGTGCTTGAAGTTCAGCAGCACCTTGGGGAAGATAGTGTGCGTTGCGTTGCCATGGATGGTACAGAAGGCCTTGTAAGAGGAACTGCAGTAACTGACACAGGCAGACCAATATCTATGCCAACAGGTGATGCCATCAACGGGCGTCTTTTCAATGTTACCGGTGATCCAATTGATGGATTGCCAGCAGTATCCAAGCAGAATGGCAGGGCTATCCATGCTAAACCTCCGAAATTTGAAGACCTGAGCACAGCAACCGAAATTCTTTTCACTGGTATCAAGGTCATTGATTTGATTGAGCCTTATGCCAAGGGTGGTAAAATCGGACTTTTTGGTGGTGCGGGTGTAGGTAAGACCGTTTTGATTCAGGAGCTTATCAATAATATTGCCAAAGGTTATGGTGGTCTTTCAGTATTTGCCGGAGTTGGTGAGCGTACCCGTGAAGGGAACGATCTGTTGAGAGAGATGATTGAGGCAGGCATCATGAAATATGGTGATGATTTCAATCACAGCATGGAAGAAGGTGGATGGGATCTTGATAAAGTGGATATGGAAGGGTTGAAGGATTCAAAGGCAACATTTGTTTTCGGACAGATGAATGAGCCTCCTGGAGCCCGTGCAAGGGTTGCGTTAAGTGGACTTACAATTGCAGAATACTTCCGTGATGGAGATGGTGAAGGAAAAGGTAAGGATATTCTTTTCTTTGTGGATAACATCTTCCGTTTCACCCAAGCAGGATCTGAAGTATCGGCTTTGTTGGGACGTATGCCAAGTGCGGTTGGATATCAACCAACGTTGGCTACGGAGATGGGATTGA
>JBDLTO010000342.1:0-5154 GCA_039805815.1 Bacteroidota bacterium
ACAGGTTTCAAATTAGCTCTTGAAGCATAAATTGCAGCTGTATAACCAGCAGGACCAGACCCGATAATCAAACATGAAACTTTTTCAACTGAAGACATCTCTTGTATTTTTTATAGTCTGCAAAGGTATATCATTTTGGAATAATTATTGTCCTAAACTGACAACCATAACCCCCGAAATAACCCAATGCGTCATTACTAATGTTGGTTAATATTCGGGTAGGACTTGAAAAAGGATTTCCTATACTTTGGAAACTGAACTCATAGGTACGCCAAAAATCATAAGTTGCCTTATCAATCTGACATAACTTGATTGTAACTGTATCCCCTCTCCTGTAAAAAGATGAGCTGTCAGTAAACTCAGCATTTCTATTGAATCCCCTGTCTACCGGAATTGTGTAAGATTTACCGTCAATAATCTGATCATCAAAAACGGAATTAAATCCCGGTAAAAAAGGCTCACGGATACCAACTTTTGTAAAATACCTGATGTAATCACCCAAACCTGGTTTATCTGTAGCCCTAAGTAAAACACGCGCAAAAGCAGAGTCCTTTGGTTCAATAGATGGTAATTTTTCCCACCAAATGGAATCGATTGTCCTTGTTATTGAAGGAATGGTTGTCTGTGCACTGTATGATTTCCCTTCATATGCAATAGAAAGCTGGTAACTTGTATTAAGCTTACCCAGCATCGGCATATTATTTTTATCAGTATAAAAAAATATGGTTGCCCCCTCGTCACTTTTCAGAGAATCGGCTGATAACTGAACTGAATTTGTTCCATCACTGATGCTCACAGTAGCATTTCTAACAAAAGAGGATTGTAATGTAGCAGGATTAATTTTATTAAAATAATCCAGGCTTTTCGTTAGTATGACCAAAGGTGGATTTCCATTTTCAATAGAGGCTTCAACTACCAGTTTATTTTCACTAGGGTCTAGTTTGAGGTTGATGTCCTTCTCACAACCCAGGATTAACAAGCTTAACCCGAATAACCAATACCTTTTTCTCATGTTGGATTAACAAAATTACACCCAAAGGGTTCATTTTAAACAGAAAACCCCGCTGATGCGGGGTTTCTTAAAAGCATTTTATCGAATGTTATATCAGAGATTAACCAAGATAAGCCTTCAGTGCATTGCTGTAACGTGCCTTTTGCAGACGCTTTATGGCTCTCTCTTTAATTTGACGGATACGTTCTTTAGTAAGGTCGTATTTTTGACCTATTTGTTCGATGGTAACACCATTTTCACCATCCAGTCCAAAATAAGCATTTACAATTTCTGCTTCCCGAGGACTGAGTGATTTGAGCACACGACGTATTTCAGCACGAAGGGAATCCTTCATTACATCATCATCGGTATCATCACCACCTTCCAATAAATCTCCCATGGCTACATCCTCTGCCTCGTGAACCGGTGCATCGAGAGAAGTATGACGTGTATTACTTTGGAAAATATTATTGATTTCTGTTTCGCTCATTTCCAGAATCTCTGCAAGCTCTTCAGTTGAAGGCTCACGCTCATGCTCTTGCTCAAAAGCCATGTAGGCTTTGTTTGCTTTGTTGTAGGTTCCAATTTTGTTTTGTGGAAGGCGAACAAGACGACCCTGTTCAGCCAAAGCCTGTAAAATTGACTGTCTAATCCACCAAACTGCGTAAGAAATAAATTTGAAACCTTTGGTTTCATCAAAACGCTGAGCAGCTTTAATCAATCCGAGGTTTCCCTCATTGATGAGGTCACTCAGAGAGAGGCCCTGATGTTGGTACTGCTTGGCCACCGATACCACAAACCTCAGGTTAGCCTGAACAAGTGTATCGAGTGAAACCTGGTCGTTTAATTTAATTTGTTGCGCCAAAATTGTTTCCTTTTCAGGCGTAATCATTGGAATCTTAGATATTTCCTGGAGATACTTTTCCACCGCCTGGGAATCCCTGTTGGTGATCTGTGTTGCTATTTTTAATTGCCTCATAGTAGTTGGGTATGTCTGTGAAGACGTTAAAATTAAGGAGAATTAAGGGGTACTGCAGTCAGTTTTCAGGGATAAGGAGGCGAGTACAAAGGTAAAAATCATTTTCCATAAATCAAACATTGTTCAACACATTAAAGATAGATATTATCTATAACTGCATTGATTATCAAAAGTTCAAATTTATACGGTTTTAGCAAGTTTGTTGTTTTAATTTTGCAACATGTTAATAGATTTAAGATCTGACACAGTTACCAAACCCACAGGTGAGATGCGGGAAGCTATGCATTTCACAAAAGTGGGTGATGATGTTTTTGGGGAAGATCCCGCCATAAATAACTTAGAAGCTTTAGGTGCATCCATGTTTGGCATGGAGAGCGCTGTATTTTGTCCGAGTGGCACCATGACAAACCAAATTGCCATTAAATGTCATACCCAACCCGGAGATGAAGTGATTTGTGATGAAATGTCTCATGTTTACCAATATGAGGGGGGCGGCATTGCCTTTAATTCGGGAGCTTCAGTTAAATTGTTACATGGCGACCGTGGGAGGGTTACCGCACAACTCGTAGCCGAAGGTATTCAACCCGATGATGTACACAGACCCATATCTAGGCTCGTAGTGCTTGAAAATACAGCTAACAGGGGTGGTGGAAGTTGCTATGACCTGGCAACTATACAGGAAATAGGGCAAATGTGCAAACAACGCGGACTTTCCTTTCATTTGGATGGGGCCCGACTTTTTAATGCATTGGTGGCAACAGGACAGTCTGCTATGGATTACGGGGCATCATTTGACAGCATCTCCATATGTTTGAGTAAAGGACTGGGTGCACCCGTAGGTAGTCTATTACTGGGAAAGCAGGATTTCATCAAAAAGGCAAGGCGATTCCGTAAAGTATTCGGAGGCGGCATGCGTCAGGCAGGAAGTCTGGCTGCAGCAGGAACCTTTGCGCTTCAGCACAACATCAGCAGATTACAGGATGACCATGATAACGCAAAAGCAATAGAAAAAATACTTTCGAAACTTTCGTATATCAAGGGTATTATGCCTGTTGAAACCAATATCGTCATCGCCAATTGTGTACAAGGCTTTGATGTTCCTGCTTTTGTACAAAAAATGAAAGCTGACGGCATCCTCTTTTTTGCCATCTCCCCTACTGCCTTCAGGATGGTTACCCACCTTGATTTTACTGCAGACATGTTGAATCCTTTGGAAAAATCCCTTAAAACAATAAACTGATGTCTTCTACCGAAAATAACCCAACACAATCTTGGAAACTTATTTCTTTTCCTGCAACCGATCCAACAACAACAAAATCCTGGCAAGCACTTTCAGCACACGCTGAAACCATGAAAAAAACTCATTTGCGTAACCTTTTTGCAGAAAATCCAGATAGATTCACCCAATTCTCGCAACAAGAAGGGGAATTGCTTTTCGATTATTCGAAAAACCTCATCAATAGCGAAACATTGGCCTTGTTGAACGATTTGGCAACAGAATGTGGACTACCTGACGCCATTGAGTGCATGTTCGTAGGTGAGAAAATCAACAAAACTGAGAACCGCGCAGTATTGCATACAGCATTGAGGAATTTTTCCGGAGAACCAGTAATGCCAGAAGGAGTTGATATCATGCCAGACATCAAGCGTGTACTGAAACAGATGGAAGAAATCTGCAACCAAATACACCAGTGCATTTGGAAGGGATACACCGGAAAACCCATCCGTCAAATTGTAAATATCGGCATTGGTGGGAGTGATCTTGGTCCGGTCATGGTTACTGAAGCCCTTCGCCCTTATTGGGTGGAAGGCATGGAAGTGCATTTTGTCTCCAATGTAGATGGCACACATATTGCAGAGTGCCTGAAAAAGGTGGACCCGGAACAAACCCTTTTCCTAATTGCTTCCAAAACATTTACCACCCAAGAAACCATGACCAATGCCCATACCGCCAGGGATTGGTTCATCAATAAATCAGGAGATGCGTCTCATGTTGCCAAACATTTTGTTGCTCTTTCAACAAACGAAAAGGCTGTAGTTGACTTTGGCATTGCCAAAGAAAATATGTTTGAATTCTGGGATTGGGTTGGTGGAAGATACAGTCTTTGGTCTGCTATCGGCTTATCCATCGCACTGACAATCGGATATGCCAACTTCGAGCAACTGCTGATGGGGGCTCATGCCATGGACAAGCATTTCAGGGAAAAGCCATTCGAACAAAACATCCCTGTAAAGATGGCTTTGATTGGGTTATGGTATGTGAATTTTTTTGGTGCCCAATCTGAGGCCATTCTGCCATACGACCAGTATCTGCACCGTTTTGCAGCCTATTTTCAGCAGGGAAATATGGAGAGCAATGGAAAAAGTGTGGATCGGAATGGGGAACTCCTCAATTATTCATCCGGACCGGTCATTTGGGGTGAACCCGGAACCAATGGCCAACATGCTTTTTACCAACTGATACATCAGGGAACTTTACTGATTCCCTGTGATTTCATTGCTCCAGCCATCAGTCATAACCCCATTGGCGACCATCACGCCAAGTTGATGTCCAATTTCTTTGCCCAAACGGAAGCATTGATGAATGGAAAAACAGCTGAAGAAGCTGCTGTAGAGTTGACAAAACTGTCAGAAAGGGAACGCAATAGGATGGTCCCCTTCAAGGTTTTTGCAGGTAACAAACCAACCAATTCCTTCTTGGTGAAACAAATAAACCCCTTTGAGCTCGGAAAATTGATTGCCGCTTATGAGCACAAGATTTTTGTGCAGGGCGTAATTTGGAATATTTTCAGCTTTGACCAATGGGGTGTGGAATTGGGCAAACAGTTGGCGAACAAGATTCTTCCAGAATTACAAAATGATTTGATCGTTACCAGACATGACAGTTCAACAAACGGACTCATTAATTTTTACAAAGGATTCAAAGCTTAAGATTTCACAGGTCAAAATAAAAAGGGATTGGTAGATACCAATCCCTTTTACTATGTTGGGTTGTAATGATCACCATTTATCAACAGGCTCATCGGCACCATTATCCCCTGATGAAAGCTCTGCTGCAGAAGGCTTTGGTGCTTCATCAACAACAGGAGAAGGTGCGGGGGCAACAACTGGAGCAGGTTGTGCTGGTGCAGAAGCTGTATGTGTATCATATCCTCCTTCACCATCTTCATCGTATTCATGGTTG